>DATBMX010000251.1:0-2989 GCA_036554625.1 Aestuariivirgaceae bacterium | reverse complement strand
GTTATTCCGTACTACAAGGAAGGTTCCCACGCGTTACTCACCCGTCTGCCACTCACTCCGAAGAGTGCGTTCGACTTGCATGTATTAGGCCTGCCGCCAGCGTTCGTTCTGAGCCAGGATCAAACTCTCAGATTGAAAGATTCGATCTTGGTCACCCTGGAAGGGAAAACTTCCAGGTGGTCACTGCTTCTTAGGAATTTTTGAGAGTCCTAATTTTTGGCCAATTACTCGCGTTCAGCGTGAGCTGAACGCGTGCATGGTGTTGACCGAAACGCAGGACCGCCAGAGTCTCTCTCAGTCCGCTCAGAGAGCGGAAAGCCAGAACTCCGCCGCCTACGTTTCTCTTTCTTCGATTCACTTGTCAAAGAGCGCCTGCACTGCCAATTGGACGGCAGAGCCAGGGAGGAAAACTTGCTCCCAAAACTTTTCGAACTCCGAGGGCTCACGATCGTTACGATCACTAGCCAGACACCTCGTTCTCTTTGGGCTGTAAGTTTGAGACAGCGTCGCCGTTTCGCCCGACACCGTCGTCGATGGACGCTATTTAGGTGCACACCAGCCCGGCTGTCAATACTTGTTTGAGAACTTTTTTACCCCTCGCCACCGGCTGTGTCAAAGCTGCGCCTTATAAAGGCCCGATTACGAGGCGATCACTGCTGATGAGGCAAGGTACCCGATTATTCTTAATAAGACGTTAAAGCTCTGAAAAAAAAGCAAATTTGGATTTTTTTTTGCCAATTCCGTTAAGCCCGGCTGCTTTGGGCTCGGCGCTGGGCCAATTGGCCCTTAAGCAATATACTTTGTTGACATGCTGTGGATGACACGAACAAAGTCTATCCGTGGTGACGGCTAGGCGAGTTTTCCATATCCGTTTCCGTTTGGAGGCGGTAATAAAAAACCGGCCATTCTCAGGGTGATGGCTGACGGGGGTTACGGGGTTGCTGGATCGAAACAGCCAATTGACGAGCCTTCACGCGCAGCGTGCTGTGGTGGGACGAACCGGACTGCGCAATCTGCCGCAGATCTACATACCTGCGGGCAAGGGCCGGCTTCCGGAGCTCTACCTGCGGGACGCCAAGGCGCGGCAGCTCATCTCCCGCCTCAAATGGTTCATCTCGACCTGCATCGTCGGCGCCGCCGGCCTGTGCATCATCGGCGTCGCGATTTACGCATCGGGTAATCTCGAGGATGGCAGCGGCCTCATGGGCTCGCTGAAAAGCGCGATCATTAAAACGTCTCAGCCCCGCTCGGCCGGCAATCTGATCGAGGACAAGGTCGCGCTCACCGGGCAGAAGACCGACAAGATCAAGACCAGCACCAAGGGCTTGACCACGAAATATATCATCCAGGACAATATCGTAGAGCGGCGCAATTCGCGGGACTTCATCACCGTGAGGCCTTATGTGCGGATCACGGCGACATTGTCGACGGTCAAGCCGGACAACGTCGACTCCATCCCGGCGTTCAATCCGTTCGATCTTTACGTCGATAAGAAGACATCGGAAGGCCGGCCCAGTCAGGCGCCGCAATCCGAGAGCGCTCCGCATAATCAATTTCTGACCGCACGCGTTCTCGATCTTGGCGGCGGCTTCCTGCCCGACGAGGACAGCCAGGTGCTGACGGATGACGAGGTGGAGCGGTATGTCGCGGAAGCCGATGTGGTCTATGCCGAGAGCAGCGCTCAGCTCAGGCCCGCGATCCTGCCCGAGGACGAAGCCGGCGGGAAACCCGGCGGACAGATCGCGGAGAACGGCGAGAAGCCCGAGGCGCTCGTTCACACCACCGTGCTGGAGAAGATCGGCGAGGAGGACGATTCCGGGGACGGCGATGAGCTGGAGTCGATCATCGTCAAGCCGAGCGAGAACCTCGTCAGCCTGCTGAAAACCGCGGGCGCAGAGGCCTGGCAGGCGCAATCGATCAACGACGTGCTCGGAGCGCTTCCCGGCGGCTTCAAGCTGCGCGCCGGCCAGGAGGTTCGGTTGAAGCTGGCGCCGGCCGCGACCGACCCCGAGGCGAAGGAGCCGGTGAAGGTCAGTATTTTCAGCGGCATCAAGCCTGAAGGCACCGCGATCCGCACCAGCGACGGCGAATACACCCTGTCCAGCGATCACATCCAGATCACCCGCACCGCCGACGATGACGACGACGATAGCGATCGCGCGACGCTCTACGCCAGCATCTACAGCGCCGCGCTGGCGCAAAATCTGGAGCCGAACGTGGTGACGACGCTGCTGCGCGTGCTCAGCTACGACGTCGACTACAAGCAGATCGCCAGGCCCGGCGACGGCTTCGAGCTGTTTTTCGACGTCAAACAGGGTGAGGACGGATCGGAGACGCCCGGCGAATTGCTTTATGTCGCAGCGACCGTCGGCAATGAGACGCTGAAATATTATCGGTTCCGCACGCCGGATGGCGAAATCGATTTCTATAATTCCAAGGGCTCGAATGCGCGGAAGTTCTTGATGCGCTCGCCGATCAAGGCCGGACGGTTCTCGTCGGGCTTCGGCTATCGCCGCCATCCGCTGCTCGGCATCAGCAAGATGCATACCGGCATCGACTGGGCTGCTGCCGTCGGCACGCCGATCATGGCTGCGGGCAACGGGACGATCGAAGTCGCCGGCCGTCACGGCGGCAACGGAAATTACATCCGCATCCGGCACGGCAACGGCTACAAGACCGCCTACAGCCATATGAGCCGCTTCGCGCCGGGCGTGAAGAAAGGCGTCAAGGTGCGCCAGGGGCAGCTCATCGGCTATGTGGGCACCACCGGCTTGTCGACGGGCCCGCATCTCCACTACGAGGTGCTGATCAACAACCGCTTCACCAACCCGCTGAAACTCCACGTGCCGCGCAGCCGCCAGCTCAATGGCCGCATGCTCGCGGACTTCAAGAAGGAGCAGCTCCGCATCGACGACCTGATGCACCGCGCTCCGGTGAAGACGCGAGTCGCAGCCGCCGGCGAGTGATCGGAACCCGGGCGCTCTCGCCG
>DATBMX010000161.1:0-6017 GCA_036554625.1 Aestuariivirgaceae bacterium | reverse complement strand
CTCGTTCCACTGCGCCCACGGCAAATCCCGCCAGATCGTAATCCTTGTCCCGGTAGAGCCCGGGCATTTCGGCTGTCTCGCCGCCGATCAGGGCGCATCCGGCCTGTCGGCAACCCTCGGCGACGCCCGCGATCACCAATTTCGCCACGGCGAGGTCGAGCCTGTTGCATGCATAATAGTCGAGAAAGAAAAGCGGCTCGGCGCCCTGCACGATCAGGTCGTTGACCGACATTGCCACAAGATCGATACCGATCGATTCATGTCGGCCTGTTTCTATGGCAATCTTGACCTTTGTGCCCGCCCCGTCATTCGCCGCCACCAGCACTGGATCGCGATAGCCGCAGGCACTGAGGTCGAATAGCGCCCCGAAGCCGCCGAGCGCGCTTTCGGTGCCCGGCCGCGCCGTGCGCCGGGCCAGCGGTCTTATCGCCTCGACAAGCGCGTTTCCCACCGAAACGTCAACTCCCGCCTCGCTATAGGTGAGGGCGTTCGCCCGATCTTGTTTGCCGTTCGCCATATCGCTAGTTTGGCTTCCCGCGGTCGAGGCCGTTAGATCGCCTGGTGAACCGTGCAGGCGATGATCACGGTGGTCGGTTTAGAGTCGGGCAAGCGCGCCCGCCGTCCGTCTTGCATAACTGGGAGAACTGCCGAGTGCAAATGCTCTTGAAATTCCTGCGCTTCGCCGCATCCTCCACGATGGCGCTGGCTCTTCTGCTGCTTCCCGGGAGCGCAGCCTCGGGCCGCGACAGCACTCTCTATACCGTTTCCAATGTCGATGTGGATGTCACCGCCAAGGACGCCTCGACGGCGAAGCTCAAAGCCATCTCGGAGGCGCAGGTGAAGGCCTTCAAGATTCTCGCCGAACGACTGGGAGGCCCGGATGCGGGAACGGCAGCGGCCTATCTGAGCGAGGCCGAGATTGGCCGGATGATGTCGAGCCTCTCCATCCAGAGCGAAAAAACTGGGCCTGGCCGTTACATCGGCAAGCTCTCCGTCGCCTTCCTGCCCGACAAGGTTCGCGCCGCTTTCGAAGCGCTCGGGATCGTCTACTCGGAGGATCGCGCGCCCCGTATCGTCGTTCTGCCCGTATGGAACGGACCGGAAGGGCCTTCCGTGTGGGAGGAAAATCCCTGGCGCAAGGCCTGGCTCGCCTTGAACTCCGACAATGATCTCGTTCCCGTCATCGTGCCCTTGGGCGATCTCGAGGACAGCCAGACCATTACCGCCGAAGAGGCGATGCGCGGCAACGAGGTGAAGCTGCAATCGCTCAAGCTGCGGTATGAGGCCGAAACGGTGCTCGTCGCGCTCGCCGAACCCGCCGGCGACACCGCCGTCCATGCCGTGATGAGCGGCGAAACGCCCCTGGGGCTCATCACCTTCGACAAGGTCTATGATGGCGCGGAGGGCGGCTGGGCGCGCGCCTCCGAAATCGCAGCCCAGCGCTTCATTTCCCTCGTGAATGAGAAATGGAAGACGGTGAGCGCCACCGGCCTGGTCGAAGAGGAGCCCCTGCCGACCCAGATTGTCGACATCGCGGTGCCTTTCTCGAGCATCGGCCAGTGGAATGGCATCCGGGCGAGACTTCTCTCCGTGGCGGGCGTCTCTGGGATAGACGTGACCACCATGGGTTCCGGCGGCGCCCGCATCCGCCTTGCATTCACCATGGGTCTTGATGGGCTTCAGCAATCACTGGCGGTGGCCGGCATGAAGCTGGTAGAGATCAGGGGCACCTGGGTGCTGCAGCCTCTATAGGGCGTGGGTGGACGGGCAAGTCCGGATGAACCTGCCGAACGCAATAACGATCGCCAGAATCCTGTCGGTTCCGGTGTTGATCTGGTTGATTGTCGCGGGCCAGTATCTTCTCGCCTTCTGGCTCTTCGTCTTTGCCGGCCTGAGCGACGGGGTGGACGGCTACATCGCCAAGCGCTTCGACCAGCGCACCGAGCTCGGCGCCTATCTCGATCCCATTGCCGACAAGCTGATGCTCGTCAGCATCTACGTATCCTTGGGCCTGCTGCGCGTGCTGCCGCCCTGGCTCGTGATCCTGGTCGTCACCCGTGACATCATGATCGTCGGCGGTGTCCTTCTTGCCACGCTCTTGGAGCAGCCGGTGAAGGTGAAGCCCTTGCTGATCAGCAAGCTCAACACCGCCGCTCAGATCATTCTCGCCGGTCTTGTGCTGGCGGTTCTGGGCTTCGGCCTGCCGAGCCGCGAGCTCGTGCTGATTGGCAGCGTGATTGTCGCAGCACTCACCATCGTCTCGGGCACGCAATATGTCACCACCTGGATCAGAAGCATGGCCTCAAGTGCGCCGCCGCGCCAGGGATTGGGCGAATGACCTTCCAGCGACAGATTATTTTCTGGGTCATTTCCCTGGTCGTGCTCGTCTTCGTCCTGTGGCTGCTCAAGGGAATTCTTCTCCCCTTCATTGCCGGCATGGTGCTCGCCTATTTCCTCGATCCCGTTGCCGACAAGCTTGAAAATGTCGGCATGCCGCGCGCCGTGGCGACGCTGCTGATCCTCGGCTTCAGCATTCTTGCTCTCGTACTGGCGCTGTTCCTCCTGGTTCCCGTGCTGATCGATCAGGTGGGCAATTTTGCCGCCAACCTTCCAGGCATCATGACGGGCCTCGTCGCCCGCTTTAACGAAGCCGCTCCCGCCTGGCTCAAGGACTTGCTGCAGCAGTCGGGCGACAATCTTCCAACCAGCGCCTCCGATTTTGCCGGACGCGCGGCGGGTTGGATCGCCACGCTGCTCACCTCCATCCTCACCGGCAGCCTCGCTCTCGTGAATCTGCTGTCGCTGCTGGTTGTGACGCCCATTGTCGCCTTCTACCTCCTCACCGACTGGGACCGCATGGTCGCCCGCGTCGACAGCTGGCTGCCGAGGCCCCATGTGGAGACACTGCGCGGTCTTGCGCGCGAGATGGACGATGCCATGGCGGGCTTCATTCGCGGCCAGGCCGTCGTCTGTCTTCTGCTCGGCCTGTTTTATGCCGCGGGCCTGTCACTCGCCGGCCTCAACTTCGGGCTTCTCATCGGCTTGGGCGCCGGGCTCTTGAGCTTCATACCCTATGTCGGATCCTTCGTCGGCTTCGTGCTCTCGATCGGCGTCGCCATCGTCCAGTTCTGGCCGAATTGGGCGCATATCCTGGCGGTTGCCGCAATCTTCGCCGCAGGCCAATTCATCGAGGGCAATTTTCTCTCGCCCAAGCTCGTCGGCAATCGCGTCGGTCTGCACCCGGTCTGGCTCATGTTCGCTCTCTTCGCCTTCGGCTATCTCTTCGGCTTTGCCGGACTTCTGATGGCGGTGCCTCTCGCCGCGGCCGTAGGCGTGCTCACAAGATTTGCCTTGCGCAAATATCTGACGAGCCCGTTCTATCTCGGTCCTGACGTTCCTTCCGACATTGCTCGCCGAAGGCTGAAGTGATGGAGAGGCGCAGCGGCAGGGCGCAGCAGCTTGCTTTCGATCTGCCGCATCGCCCTGCACAGGGGCGCGAGGATTTTCTCGTCTCTCCCGCCAATGAGCAGGCGGTGGCGATGATCGACCGCTGGCCGGATTGGCTGAGCCCGGCCCTCGTTCTCATCGGCCCGCCGGGATCGGGCAAATCGCACCTCGCGCAAGTGTGGCGAGGCCCATCGGGCGCCGAGATCTGTCACGCCGTGGAGCTCGCCGTGCCGACCCTGCCGCGTCTCCTGGCGAAAGGCGCGCTCGTGGTCGAGGATCTTCCCGGCGAGGTGCTCGATCAGGCCGCCCTGTTTCACCTTGTCAATCTCGCTCGCGAGAATGGAGCGTTTCTGCTTCTCACATCCAGACTTCATCCGCGCGCCTGGACGCTCGATCTCAAAGACCTCGTCTCGCGCATGAACGCCATGCCGATGGTGCTGCTCAAAGAGCCCGACGATCCTCTTCTGCGCGGCCTGCTGGTCAAGCTCTTCGCCGACCGCCAGATCGCCGTCGACGAGGCGACGATCGACTATATGCTGTCGCGCATGGACCGCTCCGCCGCCGCCGCCCGCCGACTCGTCGACCTCATCGATCGCCGCTCCCTGGAGGAGGGGGCCGCCGTGACGCGCAATTTTGTCGCCAAAACTATGCAGCAGATGGACTTGGCCGGCCCCCGGTGAGGCGGTTAACCGATCCTTTAGCCTTCATATAACGGTCACGAGGCAATAATATTGCTTTAGAACAACCGTCATAAGCTGGTCATATGGCCGACGACACGAGCAAGCCGCAGATCGATCTGACGAAGCCCAGCCGCTTCATCAACCGCGAGCTGTCTTGGCTCCACTTCAACATGCGCGTGCTCGAAGAGGCGAGGAACGAAAATCACCCCATCCTCGAACGCCTCAGATTCCTGTCGATCTCCGGCAACAATCTTGACGAGTTTTTCATGGTGCGCGTCGCAGGCCTCGTCGGGCAGATTCGCTCCGGTCTCGTCGAGGTGAGCCAGGATGGCTTGGGCCCCGCCGAGCAATTGGATCAGGTTCGCCGGCTGGCGTTGCAGCTCATGGCCGAGCAGGATTCGCGCTGGCTCATGCTGAAGGATGAGCTCGCTGCGGCCGGAATAGTCGTCGCCGACGGCGCCAGCCTCAAGCCTTCGGAGCGGAAATGGCTCGACGACCGGTTCCTCGACAACATCCTTCCCGTGGTCACCCCCATCGCCATCGATCCGGCCCATCCTTTCCCCTTCATTCCCAACCGCGCTTTCAACCTCGTCCTGTCGCTGAAGCGCAAAAGCGATCAGCTCGCCATGAACGCGCTGCTCCCCATCCCGCAGCAGCTTGAGCGCTTCATCCGCCTTCCCTCCGATGGCGCGGCAAACGAGGTTCGCTTCATCGCCATCGAGGCGATGCTGAAGCTCTTCATTCCGCAGCTCTTTCCAGGCTATTCCGTCGAGGGCCAGGGCATCTTCCGCATCATCCGCGACAGCGATATCGAGATCGAGGAAGAGGCTGAGGATCTGGTGCGGCTTTTCGAAAGCGCTTTGAAGCGGCGCCGGCGCGGCTCGGTGATCCGCATGGAGGTGGATGCCGCCTGTCCCGTCCACCTTCGCCGTTTCATCGCCAGCGAACTCGACGTCAGCGACGATGTGATCGTGGTCTATGGCGGGCTCGTCGGCTATGCGGATACCGAGCAGCTCATTCTAGACGAGCGGCCTGATCTCAAGTTCAAGCCGTTCAACGCACGCTTTCCCGAACGCATCCGCGACCATGCCGGCGACTGTTTCGCCGCCATTCGCCAGAAGGACCTCATCGTCCACCATCCCTATGAGTCCTTCGACGTGGTTGTGCAGTTCATCCTTCAGGCCGCGAACGACCCCGATGTCGTGGCGATCAAGCAGACCCTTTATCGCACCTCTCTCAATAGCCCCATCGTTGCTGCCCTCGCCAAGGCCGCCGAAGCCGGCAAGTCGGTGATGGCGCTGGTCGAGCTCAAGGCGCGGTTCGACGAAGAGGCAAATATCCAGTGGGCCCGCAATCTCGAACGTGCCGGCGCCCAGGTCGTCTTCGGTTTCATCGAGCTCAAGACCCATGCCAAAGTGTCCATGGTCGTTCGCCGCGAGGGAAAGGAAATGCGCAGCTATGTGCATTTCGGGACCGGCAACTATCACCCCGTGACGGCGAAGATTTACACCGATCTTTCCTTTTTCACCTGCGACCCGGCATTCTGCCGCGATGCCGCCCGCCTTTTCAATCTCGTGTCGGGTTATGCCCGGCCGGAAAATCTTGAGAAGATCGCGATCTCGCCCATCAATTTGCGGGAACGGCTCCTCGCCCATATCGAGGAGGAGATTGCCCATGCCCGTGCCGGCAGGCCGGGCCAGGTCTGGGCCAAGCTCAATTCCATCGTCGATCCGGAAATGATCGATGCCCTTTATCGCGCGAGCCAGAACGGCGTGCAGATCGATCTCGTCATTCGCGGCATCTGCTGCCTGCGCCCGGGCGTGAAGGGCCTCTCGGACAACATCAGGGTCAAGAGCATCGTCGGCCGCTATCTCGAGCACAGCCGTATCG
>DATBMX010000175.1:0-2123 GCA_036554625.1 Aestuariivirgaceae bacterium | reverse complement strand
AGGGCGTGCTCCCGCCCGCCCGACCCGATGAGAAGAACATTGATTGCAGTCACACGTCGGCGCCTTCTCGTTTGAACATTTCGGTCAAGGTGAGAGAAAACAGGTATTGAAGTCCGTGTCTACCGACCAGCCCTTCGATTTCGATCCTTCCACTGACACGAGCCAGCCGCCGCGCAATATTGCGGAATATACCGTGTCCGAGCTCTCCTTCGCTCTGAAGCGAACGCTGGAGGAGGCTTATGGATATGTCAGAGTCCGCGCCGAAATCGGCCGAGTCACCAATCCCGGCTCCGGCCATTGCTATTTCGACCTCAAGGACGATCGCTGCGTCATATCCGCTGTCATGTGGAAAAGCAGCTTCAGCAGGCTGCGCATCAAGCCGCAGCAGGGGCTTGAAGTGGTGGTTACCGGGAAAGTCACCACCTTTCCGGGCCAGTCCAAATACCAAATTCTGGTCGAGTCTCTCGAGCCTGCCGGCGTGGGAGCGCTTATGGCGCTTCTTGACGACCGAAAGAAGAAACTTGCCGCTGAAGGTCTCTTCGACCAGGCCAGAAAGAAGCCGCTGCCGTTCTTACCGCGCGTGATCGGCGTGGTGACCTCACCTACCGGTGCCGTCATCAGGGATATTCTTCACCGGCTGGAGGCGCGTTTTCCGAGGCAGGTGATCGTCTGGCCCGTGCGCGTTCAGGGCGATCAATGTGCGAGGGAAGTGGCGACCGGCATCCGCGGCTTCAATGCGCTGGAGGGCGGTGGCCCAATTCCCCGTCCAGATCTCATCATCGTCGCGCGTGGCGGCGGCAGCATCGAAGATCTCTGGGGCTTCAACGAGGAGATCGTGGTGCGCGCCGCAGCCGAAAGCCGCATCCCACTCATCTCTGCCGTGGGCCATGAAACCGACTGGACTCTTCTTGACCATGCGGCCGACCACAGGGCGCCTACGCCGACCGCCGCTGCCGAACGAGCGGTTCCGGTCCGCGCCGATCTGGTAGCGCACCTTGCGAGCCTCGCCGCCCGGCAGAGGCGCTGTACGGCGAAGCTCATGGATGATCGCCATGCGAGGCTTCTCTCGGCAGGGCGCGGTCTGCCAAAACCGGATGAGATTCTGGGCCATGCCCGGCAACGCTTCGATGCGGCCGGTGGCCGGCTTGCCTTCGCCTTGAAGGCAAATACCCGCCATCATCGCGCCGATCTCGCACGCTGTGCGGCGCGGCTATCGCTGCGGCCGGTGAAACAGGATATTGAGCGGAAGCAGGAATACATTGTTCAAGTTCGACACCGGATGAAGCGGGCCGTCTCGCAGCATGTTGCTCATTGCCATCGCTCAGTTGAAGCAACGGCCAAGCTTCTTGCTACCCTCTCGCACCGTTCTGTCCTCAAACGCGGCTTCGCGCTGGTTGTGGCGGAAGGCAAGCTCGTCGCTTCTGCCGCCGGGGCTAGACCTGGGCAGCACGTCTCGCTTGAGTTTCATGATGGCGCGGTCGGGGCGCGTATTGATCGAAAGGACAGCGTCAAGACGAAATCTTTTGAACCGCAGGGTACTCTGTTCTGAGTGGAATTTGCGACGAGGGGAGTCTATGTAGGCGGCGATGAATCGTTTCGAGCCACATTTCGCTGCGGGCCGGGAAGCGAAGCTGCGCTATCTCGACGGGGATTATCAGGTTCTCGTCCAGGGAGAATATGTGCGCTGCGCCGTGTCCGGCAGGCCCATTCGCCTTGACGAGCTGAAATATTGGAACGTGGCGCGCCAAGAAGCCTATGCCTCCGCCGAATTCGCACTGAAGCGTCATCTTGACGTGGGCGGTTAGCGCGGCCGCAAGTCAGATCGGCAGCGTAGCGAAATCGGGATCAGGATTGAGCAGAATGGCGATGTTGCCGAGGAGCAGAATGGCTTGAATGGCGATGGCCGTTTCCTTGCGGATGGCCCAAACCCCACGTGCGCGGCGCAGGCTCCACATGACCATCATCACCGTGTTGAACAGCAACAACTGCACCATCACCGGCGGGTAGCCCGACGCCAGCACGTGGTAGGCGTCATTCCATAGACCAGGATCGGTGAGATTGGGCATTGCGATACTCCGGGCGCCATCGCAGATCGTGGGGCAAGCGGGTTAAAATGCACTTTA
>DATBMX010000168.1:0-2805 GCA_036554625.1 Aestuariivirgaceae bacterium | reverse complement strand
CTGAGCGATCACACGGCAAGACGCATGAGTTTTTCCGGCTATGCAAGTCTGTTCGGCATTCCCGACGCGGCAGGCGACATCATTGTCCGCGGTGCGTTTCAGGGCTCGCTTGCCCGGCGCGGCTGAGGGAACTGCGCTCTCTCCTTCCTCAACCGTCATGGCCGGACTTGATCCGGCCATCTCTCTTCGCAGCGTTTGCAGATGCGCGGATCAAGTCCGCGCATGACGGTCTCGTTAATCTTAAGCGTCCACTCCGTACACAGACGATCTTAAAGTAACAAACCCCATGCCGGCATTTCTTCGACAAGCGCCTTTGATCGAACCCCTGACTCTCGCTCAGGCCAAGGCACATCTGCGGATTGGCGAGGACGCCGAGGATGAAACCATCGTCGCTCTCATCTCGGCTGCCCGCGCTCACATCGAGCAAGCCTTCTCCTTGGCCCTCATCGCTCAGTCCTGGACCATGGTTCTCGACCGCTGGCCCAGGGTTCCGGAAATCACGCTTCCGCTGTGGCCGGTGATCAGCATCGACAAGGTCAAGGTTGTCGGCGAAGAGGGTGCTGCACTCATCATCGATGAAGCTCACTATGTTTCCCTGCTCGCCGTGCGGCCGGCGCGGCTCTTGCGCCGGCCCGACCGTCACTGGCCTCAGCCGGGAAGGAGCGCCTGCGGCATCGAAATCGAGTTCACCGGCGGTTTTGGATCTGCCGCGGCAGACGTGCCGGAACCCATCCGCCAGGCGCTGAAGATTCATCTTGCGGCACTCTACGACGATCGCGAAGGAGGCGCATCTCCGGGTGTCCCCGCTGCCGCCGCAGCGCTTCTTTCGCCCTATGCTGCGGTCGGTCTGTGATGCGCATTGCCGAGTTCGATCATCGCCTCGTCCTCGAAACCCCGCAGATCGTCGAGGATGAAAACGGCGGTCACACCAAAAGTTGGCGGCCGCTGCTGACCCTTTGGGCAAAGGTCATTCCCTTGTCCGGCTCCGAGTTTGTGCTCGCCGCGTCGTTGCGCTCGGAATTGTCGCATGAAGTCGTCCTTCGCTATCGCGGCGAGCTCAAGCCCACGATGCGTCTGACCGCCCCCAACCGCACATTGGAAATCATCGCAGTGCTGGGCCAGTCCCTTCCCAAACATTGGCCGGTTTGCCATTGCCGCGAGGTGCCCTTGCAATGAATGCTACGCTCGATCTTCAGACCGCGCTTCGCAAACACCTTCTCTCATCTGCGGACGTGACCCTGGTGCTGGGCGCGCATGCGGTGTTCGACGAAGTCCCTCAAGGCACCCCATTTCCATACCTCTACATGGGAGATATCGAGACCCGCGATTGGAGCACCCAGACGAAGCGTGGACACGAGCATTCGGTGGGAATTCACGTCTGGTCCGATTATTGCGGCCGCAAGCAGGCGCTCAATATCATCGAGGCCGTCGATACAGCACTTGAAGATGCCGCGCTGCCGCTCGCCGATCACACCTTGATCAGCCTGAAGACGCTGTTCTGGACGGTGCTGCACGAGCTCAACCGCGGTCTCTACCACGGCATCATGCGACTGAGAGTCGTGACCGAGTCCAACAGCTAGAACGGAAAGCGTCCCCCATGGCCCCGCAAAAAGGCCGCGACCTGCTTTTGAAAATCGATTCCGCCGGCACCGGCGCCTACACGACCGTTGCCGGTCTCAGAACCAACGCATTGGCGCTCAATGCCCAGTCGATCGACATCACCCACCAGGAGTCGGCCGGCGCCTGGCGCGAGCTTCTCGATGGGGCAGGGGTTCGCTCTGCCAACATTCGGGGCAGCGGTATCTTCCGCGACGAGGCCTCCGATGCCACCGTGCGTGAGGTGTTTTTTTCAGGCCTCACTCGCAATTGGCAGATCGCCATCCCGAGCTTCGGCATCATCGAGGGCAAATTCCAGATCGTCGCCCTTGAATATTCCGGCCAGCACGACGGCGAGCTGTCCTTCGAGCTCGCGCTCGAATCGGCAGGCGAGCTCGCCTTCACCCCCGTCTGAGACTCCCATGGCAAATCCACATCGCGGTGAGATCGAAGCAGAGCTCGGCGGCGCAACGTGGCGCTTGTGCTTGACCCTCGGCGCCCTGGCGGAACTTGAATCCGAATTCGGCGACAGCGATATTCTCTCGCTCGCCGAGCGCTTTGATAAAGGGCGCATCAGTGCATCCGATGCGATCCGCATCATCGGCGCCGGTCTTCGGGGTGCCGGCCACGACATCTCCAATGTCGAGGTGTCCCGATTGACCGCCGCCGACGGTGCCGTGACCTATATCGACATCATCGCCCGTCTCCTCAAGGCGACGTTTGTCCCAGGCGGCTCTGCACAGCAAAGGGGAAACCCATGAGCGCCGAAGGGAACGATCACCGCTTTCCCTGGCGGCGTACGATGCAATTGGGCCTTGGCTATCTGCGTCTCGCGCCGAGCGAGTTCTGGCGCATGACGCCGCGCGAACTTGAAGCAGCGCTCACCGCCGCCCAGGCCTTCGAGCCGCCTTCGATTGAACGCAGCGACTTGAGTCACCTGATGCGACTTTTCCCCGATGACACTCATCGGCCATCTTGACTTGAATGCGCTTCTTTGAACATCGTCTCGAAGGATGACGACCGCCATAATTGTCTTTTGGGAGCGCAATGACGGCTGAGATTGCGATCGTAAACCGGTCAGCCTTAGCGCTTGCCGCTGATAGTGCAGTAACCGTTCGAGTTGGCCCAAATGTGAAGGTGTATGATTCAGCTGAAAAGCTTTTTGAATTCTCGCATCGACAGCCAATTGCCCTGATGATTTATAATAAT
>DATBMX010000160.1:0-6139 GCA_036554625.1 Aestuariivirgaceae bacterium | reverse complement strand
CGCTCACCGGATTCATATTGGCTTTGCTGCTTATACTTTCGGTGTCATGGATTTTTGTGCGCACCTCTCCTTATGCCGTTGACGTCGTTTTTCGTTCGTTACAGTTCGTTTCAGCTTCGCTGTACTCTTTAGGTCATGGCGGAAACGATGCTCAGAAAACAATGGGCATCATCGCGGTCCTGCTTTTCTCGCAGGGATACCTTGGCGAAAAATTCTATGTGCCGTTTTGGGTGGTGATTACCTGTCAAGCCGCTATGGGACTCGGTACCTTGATCGGCGGCTGGAGGATTGTTCACACCATGGGCTCCAAAATAACACGGTTAACTCCTATGCAGGGATTCTGTGCAGAAACCGGAGGCGCTATTGCCCTGTTCGGGGCAACTTGGTTAGGCGTTCCCGTATCCACCACGCATACGATCACAGGCTCCATTATTGGAGTGGGAGCAGCGCGAAAGGTGTCCGCAGTCCGTTGGAACGTTGCAACAAATATTGTTGCTGCCTGGCTCATCACATTGCCAGCTGCGGCGATCATAGGAGGTTTGTTTTATTGGCTGGCAAGATTCATTCCTGATGCTCAGATCTTGTTTCGGATGTGGTGATTAAGTTTGCAGTCACCTAGCGGACAGCGCAAATACTCCAGGGCTCCGCAAGTCGTTTATGCGCGATCCACCACACTACAGACGTTCAAAACGGTTTATTGCCGGCACCTAACACTGGTTCGACCTGTAACCACAATTTAACGCGACAAAGTACAAACATTCAAACCAGCGAATTCGAAAGAGCCTTTAGGACAAAAAAAGCCCGTCGTGACGGGCTCTTGCTTTACTTGGAAAACTGGAGCGGGCGATGGGATTCGAACCCACGACCCCAACCTTGGCAAGGTTGTGCTCTACCCCTGAGCTACGCCCGCGGCACGTCTTTGAACCAGAAGTGCAACGCCGGCACTTTATTGCCCAACAGTCCGCGAAATGCAATAGGAACGCTCCCGTGAAGGAACGCTCCCATGACAAGCGCCTCTGAAGAAGCGCGAGGCCCGCTGCCCGCCTCTCCGAACGAGCTGCACAGGCGGCTCGCTTCTCTCGGCATCGCCACCACCACGCGTCAGCATGCGCCCGTCTTCACGGTTGAGGAAGCGCGGCGGTTGCGCGGAGAGATTCCGGGAGCTCATTGCAAGAACCTGTTTCTGATCGACAAGAATGGCCAGGCTTGGCTCGTGGTGTGCCTTGAGGACACAAGCGTCGATTTGAAAGCGCTGCCTGCCGCCATTGGCTCTGGACGCCTGTCCTTCGCCAAGCCGGAACTCTTGCGCCGCAGTCTCGGCGTGGATCCCGGCTCCGTCACGCCCTTTGCCCTCATCAATGCCCCGCCGGACTCGCTGAACGTCGTCCTCGACGAGTCGATGATGCGCGAAGAGATTCTGAACTACCATCCCCTGCATAACGCAGCCACGACCTCGATCTCATCATCCGATCTGCTCAAATTCATACGCGCCTGCGGCCATCAGCCGAAGATTCTGGCCTTGCCTAGCCGGCCCCCGCCCGTTGCTTTTTGAGGTCAAATCGCCCACTTAAGGGATTAGACCATCCTCACGAAGGTGACCCGACAATGGCGATCATGACCGGCAATGCCTCCGCACCTGCACCAAGCCCGGCCTTGGTCAAGGACTCCAATACGAAGAATTTCATGGCGGACGTCATTGAAGCTTCCCGCAGCACCCCCGTGCTGGTCGATTTCTGGGCTCCATGGTGCGGCCCATGCAAACAGCTTGGTCCGCTTCTGGAAAAGCTCGTGAATGAGAAAAAAGGGGCTGTTCGTCTCGTCAAGATCAACGTTGACGAAAACCAGCAGCTCGCCGCCCAGATGCGCATTCAGTCGATTCCGGCGGTCTTTGCCTTTGCCAACGGACAGCCGGTCGACGGATTCATGGGCGCTCTGCCCGAAGGTCAGCTCAGGCAGTTCATCTCGCGCTTGACTGCAGAAACGGGCGGCACCGAAGTCGCATCTGTCCTCGACGCCGCCGAAGAAGCTCTGGCCGATGACGACCCCGCCACTGCGGGACAGCTCTATGCGCAGGCCTTGCATATGGATCGCGAAAACATCAGGGCCATCTGCGGTCTTGCCCGCGCCCAGATCAAATCAGGCGACCTTGACGGGGCCGCGGCAACCCTCGCTCTTGTGCCCCCCGCCAAGGCCAACGATCCAGATGTATTGAGCGTGCGCGCCCAGCTCGACCTGTCCGGCAAGGCCTCCGACCCTCGCGAGACGGCGCGCCTCATGGCTGCCGTCGAAAAGAATTCGGCGGATCATCAGGCACGCTATGACCTGGCGATAGCGCTGAACAATGCCGGGAAGCGGGAAGAAGCTCTCGACCACCTTCTTGCCATCATCGCGAGAAAGCGTGACTGGAACGACGAGGCGGCGCGAAAGCAGCTCGTTCAATTTTTCGATGCCTGGGGCCCCAAGGATGAATTGACGTTGGCGGGACGGCGCCGACTGTCTTCTCTGCTCTTCAGCTGAGACAACCATTCATGGAACGCGAATTAAGCCCTCCCGATCTCGATTCGCTGCCCCGGCGAATTCCCATCTTCCCATTGGCGGGAGCTTTGCTCTTGCCGCGAACGCAGCTCCCCTTGAACATTTTCGAGCCTCGCTATCTGACTATGGTCAACGATGCGCTCGCCGGGCAGCGCATCATCGGAATGACCCAGCCGTTGGATCGGGATCAGGTGGCGAGCCGAAGAAATCCTCCCGTCTACGAGATCGGCTGTGCCGGCAAGATCACCTCCTTCGCTGAAGTCGAGAATGGGCGCATGCTCATCATGCTGACGGGCATTGCGCGATTCTCCTTGGCGCGCGAACTGCCGTCACGAAAGCCCTACCGGCAGATCGAAGCGGACTACTCCGCTTTCGCCGACGATCTGAAGCTTGGTCACGGCGAGGAGAATGTCGACCGCGAGCAGGTGCTGAGCACCTTTCGCGCCTATTTGAAAGCCAACGATCTGAAGACGGATTGGAGCGAGATCCGCGCTGCCTCCAATGAGCTGCTCGTCAATTCCTTGTCCTCGATTGCGCCCTTTGCCGTCGCCGAGAAACAAGCCTTGCTCGAAGCTCCTAGCCTCAACGCGCGTGCAGAGCTGCTTGTGGCCTTGACGGAGATGACGTTGAAGCGAGCGGAAGGTTCCTCCAGCCGCCAGCTGCAATAGGAAGAGACTCGAAACCATGGATCGACAGATTGATCCCGCCCTTCTCGAGGTCTTGGTTTGTCCGGTCACCAAGACTCGGCTTGAATATGATCCGGCGCGCCAGGAGCTTGTCTCGCGCGCCGCCGGCCTGGCCTATCCCATCAGGGATGGCATCCCCATCATGTTGACCGATGAGGCACGGCCATTGCGCGATGACGAATGAGGCGCTGCCATGGCCGCGGGAATTGCGCCTGCGCGACGGCGGCCGCCTGCTAGACGTGCAATTCGATTCGGGCGAAGCCTATGCCCTCTCGGCAGAGCTCTTGCGCACGCATAGCCCAAGTGCCGAGGTCAAGGGGCACGGCCCGGGCCAGGAGGTTCTGGTCACCGGAAAGCAGAACGTGCGAATCCGCGATATCGAGCCCGTTGGCAATTACGCAGTGCGCTTGCTCTTCGATGATGGTCACGCAACGGGGCTCTATAGCTGGCCCTACCTGCTCCATTTGGGCCGGAAGAGGGAACTTCTATGGGCCCGATATTTGGAAAGAGTTGCCGCGCACGGCAGTGCAGCTAGATAGTTTCTCCTTGCATGAGCTTGGGCAGATCGCCTGTGAGCCCCGCCGCTTCCTGCATCAGCAGGTCTTTGAGCAGGGGAAGCCGGTCGACGAGCCTTAGCCCGAAATCCCGCATCATTCTCAAGCCTTCCCGGTCATTGGAGAACAGGCGGTTGATGAGATCCGGCGCAGCCACGTTCATCAACGTGTCGACGCGCCTTCGCTTGGCGTAGACTTCAAGCGTCGCCTCGTCGCCGAAATCGAGTCCGAGCCGCGCATGCTCGATGACGGCTTCGGCGAGCGCCGCAATGTCGCGCATGGCGAGGTTGAACCCAAGCCCCGCGAGAGGATGGATCACATGTGCCGCATCGCCGATGAGCGCCGTGCGCTGCCTGCCGAAAGACTTGGCGACGGACAGGGACAAGGGGAATTCCTGAGGACCCTTCGCCAGCGTCATCGCACCCAGATGATCGCCGGCGCGCTTGCGCAGCTCGTCCATGAACCTCTCTGAGCCTCCGGCGAGGATGCTGCGCGCAACGTCCTCGTCTTCCGTCCACACGACAGATGATCGTCTGCCCTTGAGCGGCAAGAGAGCGAAGGGCCCGCCGGGAAGGAAGATCTCCCGCGCCCGGCCGCCATGCGGCAGCTGATGTTCGAGGGTTGCCACGAGACCGCGTTGAGAATAGTCATGACGAAAGATCTCGATGCCGGCGGCGCGACGGCAAAGCGAATCCTTCCCATCCGCGGCAATGAGAAGCATCGTGCGCAACTGCTCCTCCTCCGCGGTCTCGACTGTGGCTAGGCCCCGGTCATGTTCAATCCCCTGGATTTGCGCCTTGACCCATCTCACATTGCTTTTCGCCACACGCGCTTCGAGCACCCGGTGGAGATCATTGGCCTCGATGAAATGGGCGGAAACCTGATCAGGATCGCCTGAATGCTCCCAGTGCAAGAGCGTGGAAGCCTGCCCGTCCCCCGGCCCGCTGTCGCTCACGAGAATCTCCCGAAGGGGCTCGGCCCGTTCTGCAATCTCGTCCCACAGGCCCATGGCCTCGAACATGCGCTGGGAGGAACGGGTGATCGCCAAGGCTCTGAGATCGGGGCTGCCGCTGTCTGCTGCCACCGCGCCGATGAGGACCACTCTGGGATCGCCTTTGACGGCCGGGGGCCTGAGAGCCAGGGCGCAGGTCATGCCCGATAGGCCCGATCCGGCAATGATGATATCGGCAAATTCCTCTGCTGCGGTCATCTGGCGGTCAATAATATCGATGGCCCTTTCAAACAACACCGCACTTTGGCATTGAGGAGCGGAAACTTTTGACGAGGGGTCGATGGCCGGCGAGACGAGTGAACTGCTGGGGCTGCTGGATCTTGAGCCCTCGGACGAGGACATTTTCGTTGGCCGGAGCCCCGCAACAGGTTGGAAGCGCGTCTTCGGTGGACAGGTCGTGGCTCAGGCGCTGGTCGCCGCCTCACGGACGGTGGACGATGCTCGCCCCGTCCATTCGCTGCATGGATATTTTATGCGGCCGGGAGACCCTGCCAAGCCCATCGCCTATCAGGTGGAGCGTTTCCGCGATGGGCAAAGCTTTACGACGCGCGGTGTCTTGGCGCGTCAGAATGGCGAGATCATCTTCAGCATGTCGGCATCGTTCCACCGCGCTGAGGGCGGCATGGCGCATCAGCTTCCGATGCCACAGGTCCCTCCGCCCGAGTCGCTCCCCCCCGACGAGGAGCTCCTGCGCGGCGAGGGACGCGCCGTCACCCTCACCATGCAGAATTACCTCACCCGCGATCGCCCGATAGAGCTCCGCCCCGCCGATCCCGAGCGCTACGCTCACCCAAGGCCCGGCCCTCCCGCCCGCCGTGACATTTGGTTCAAGGCAAAGTCGCCTTTGCCCGACGACGCCGGCCTGCATCAATGCGTATTCGCCTATGCTTCCGATCTCACCATCATCGAAACCGCGCTTGTTCCACATGGAAGGAGCCTCTTCGATCCCGAGCTCATGATGGCGAGCCTCGATCACGCGATCTGGTTTCACAGGCCCTTCCGCCTCGACGAGTGGCTGCTTTATTCGCAGGATTCGCCCGCTGCCGCCGGCGGCCGGGGCTTCAATCGCGGTCTGGTGTTCACGCGGCAAGGCGAGCTCGTCGCTTCCGTGACCCAGGAGGCGCTGATGCGGCTAAGGCACAAGACGAGCTAAGGCTTTACGTCGCTTTAACGATCCTCCAGCAGAATCCTTAATACTTTGTATAGCGCGATGGGCCTGTCGGCGGGGAATGACGTCTGCCGCACTGACTTCGAGAGCATGAAAATGTCTTTTACCGGACCAGTGGACACCGACGAAAACGCCATACCTGAGGCGGTTAGACGATTCTTTCGCAACCGCCTCTACGAGGCCC
>DATBMX010000109.1:0-3621 GCA_036554625.1 Aestuariivirgaceae bacterium | reverse complement strand
GTTCCAGGCCGGCTCGGGAATGCGATCGAGCCTCGGTTGGAGAGGAAGCGAGCGGCCGAGCGCCAGCTCCATACATGGGAGGAGAAGGCCGAAAAACAACAGAAAGCCCATAAGGAGAAACATCAGAATGGGGCGCCAGCTGCGCGTCAGCCAGCTCTCGGAGGCGATCTCGGCAAGGATGATCGATCGCCGTGCGGCAATGAGAGACATGTCGCGATCGACCAGCCTGCCCTTGATCTCGGTCTTGAGGCGCCGCTTGAGATCGGCGTCGGGGACGAGCTTGTCGACGATGTCGAGAATGGGCCCGGCAGCAATGCGCCCGATCATGGGCGCAAGCCATTTGGCGAGCCAGAGCATCACACGCCATCCTCAAGCGACTTCAGCCGGCGCTCGCGGATGATCCAGAGGGCGGCGGCGAGAATGACGAGCGTCGCGGCAATGACGATGGGCGAACGGCCTACCGCCTCCGTCACTTCGCCGAGGCTTGCGGCGAAAGAGGAGACGAGGCCCGCAGCGCCGGAGAGAAGCGCCGCCATGCCGGTCGAACTGTGTCGCAGCGGCGTGCCCGAGAGCGGCTCGACCTTCTCTGCGGTCTGGATGGCAAGCGAAGGCTCGTCTTGCTCGGGAGTCTCGGCCAGGAACATCGCCGCCTCGGCGGCGCGGCGGCTGACGAGGCCGGGAAGAATGCGGCTCTTGCATTTCACCCACAAGCCGAGCCGCCTCGGCACGGCATCGAAATCGCCGGCATTCACGGCGGTGAGCACGGATGAGCGGCGGAAGTTTGGTATTCCTCCCACCCGTCACCCCGACGAAAGTCGGGGGTGACGAATAAGAAGAGGCGTGATGACGAGAAACTACACAGCGGCGAATTTCAGAAGCTTCAGCGCCTCGAAATTCTGCACGCCGCCGCCGATGCGCTTGGTCGTGTAGAAGAGCACATAGGGCTTGGCGGTGAAGGGATCGCGCAGGATGCGCACGCCCACGCGATCGACGATCAGATAGGCGCGGCGGAAATCGCCAAAGGCGAGCGCGAAGCTGCCTGCGGCGATGTCGGGCATGGCTTCGGCCTCGGTGACGGGGAAGCCCATGAGCGTCGCCTCAGCGCCGGCGCTCGAGCCCGGCTGCCAGAGATAGTCGCCGGCCTCATCCTTGAGCTTGCGGATCTCGCATTGCGTCCTGCGGTTCATGATGAAGCGGCCGTTCTGGCGATAGCCCGCCTTCAGGGAATAGACGAGGTCGACCAGAGCATCGGCGGGACTGGCGGCGGCGAAGCCCGCGTCCGCGCCCGAGGCCACGTAGCCGATTTTGGCCCAGCTCCATGCGCCGTCCGCAACCTTGTCGCAGCTCAGAAAGCCCTGCGGCTTCGAGACGCCGTCGCCATTGATGAAGGCGTCCGTCTCCTGCCCGGCGAAGGCCGACTGCACCTCCTCGGCGAGCCATTGATCGATGCTGACCACGGAGTCGTCGAGAAGCGTCTGGGTGGCGGCGGGCATGGCGTAGATCTCCATCGCCGGAAACTGCAGCTCGGCCAAGACCGGGCTTGCGGTCTGCGGGCGCGCCGCGGTCTCGGAGACCCAACCGGTGGCGGCGCCCGAGACGGCGAAGGGTTTCTTGTAGACGGCGGCCGAGACCTGTCGGACGGAGGCGATGGCGCGAATGGGCGAAGCCTCGCTCAAAAGCCTGCCGATGCTCGCCTCCGTCTCTTCCGGCACAAGATAGCCGCCGTCGGGGCCCGAGCCCGACGACAAGGCCTTTTCCTCGAGTCCGATCAGGCGGTTGGCGTCGCCTTTTCGCACATAGGTTTCAAAAGCGCGGCGATGTTCCGAGGGCGCCTCGCCTGTCGAGGCGGCAAGCGCCGGGCGCAGGCTCTTCAGCTGCAGGCCGTCGATGAGCCGCTTCTGCTCGACGATCGCCTGGTTGATGCGGTCGACCGTGTCGCGGGTCAGCACATCGGACGCCATGCGCCGCTCGATCTCGTCGAGCCTCCTGTCATTGGCTTCCTTGAAGGCCTCATGCGTGCGCATGAGATCGTCGAAGGCCAATCGCGCGGCGGCATCGATAAGCGGGGGATTGGCAACCTTGGTTTCAAGGCCGTCGTGCGGTTCGTTCATGTCATGTCCTCACAGGGTTGGTGGTTGACGAAAGAGAGGTGGCGGCGATGCGGGCATTGGCCATCATCGGGAAGGTGACGAGAGAGATCTCCCAAAGATCGAGTTGAATGAGACGGCGCAGGCCGCTGGCGCGGTCGCGCTCGGCCCTGACCGTCCTGAAGCCGATCGAGAGCCCGTCGATGGCGCCCTCGGCGAGAAAGGCGGCGATGTCGCGCGCACGCCGCGCCGCCGTCGTCAGGCTGACAGAGCGAGCCTCCGGCAGGCTCGGGCCCACCAGGGCGACGCGCAGGGGACGGTCGGCATAGCGAACGCGCCGCTTGATCCACTCCGCGCCGGCGCGCGACTTGCCGGCGCCGCGGCCGCCGAGAAGGAGCCAGCGGCGCCAGTCGGAGCGTTCCGGCTCGCGCTGCTTTTCATGCGCCCAGATGGAGAAGTCATGAAGACACCTCCGACGGGGCTCCGCCTCCATCCGGTCCAGCAGCTCGGACAATTTCCCGTCCACGTAACATTGCAGCAAGTCGTCTTGCAAACTCGGCCCTGACGGCATCGTCTTCCTTCTTCAGCTCCTCGGCCGACTTGCGCGCCTGTTCCTCGCCGGCGAAGAGCTCTTGGGCGCTCTTGATCGCGGCGGCGAAGACTTTGGCGAAGCGCTCGTATTCAGCGATGCTCATCTCCGGAGGCAGTCTTTCGCGCAACTCGGTCAGCTCGTCGATCTGGCGGCTGGCGAGGGCGCGCAGCCGGTCGAAAGGGCTCGGCCCCTCCGGCGGCGGTGGGTTGTTCAGCATAATGTTGCGATTTGATTTGAGAGGTTCCCGAAGGTTTCAGGGCCGTTCGCCCATTTCGGGAGCATGGCCAAAACATGCCCGACCAGCGTCACGCTGTCAAGGACTATTTTCTAGCGGGGGGAATTTTTTTCACTCGACGTCCTAGTGGTGGCAATTTGGTCCTTGGGGGCGGAGACGAGCACGATGGCCCGTCCATGATCATATTCCCGATCTCCTATTATGCGCCTCGCCTCATGACGATTGGTCCAGTATCGTCATCACCGGGCTTGACCTGATGATCAACCCGGAGATCCGCCTCTCTTCCGCCGCGCCGCAGGCAGGCGCCAGCGCAGGGTCCACAGCTCGTCCTCGGAGAAGAGCTCTTCGGAGCGCGTGCGGCCGGCGACGGAGATTCCGGCCTCGATGACCGTCTCGCGGCGGCCCGATACGAGCGGGTGCCACCAGGGCAGGCTCTTGCCTTCCGACAGAAGCCGATAGGCGCAGGTCCTGGGCAGCCAGCTCAGCTCGCCGACATTCTCCGGGGTGAGCTGAACGCAGTCGGGCACGCGCGCGGTGCGGTTGTCATAGTCGGTGCAGCGGCATTCGCCCTGATCGAGCAGCTTGCAGGCGGCGGAGGTGAAATGGATCTTGCCCGTGTCCTCATCCTCAAGCTTGACGAGGCAGCAGCGGGCACAGCCGTCACAGAGCGACTCCCATTCCTCCGGCGTCATCTGCCAGAGCTGCTT
>DATBMX010000106.1:0-4805 GCA_036554625.1 Aestuariivirgaceae bacterium | reverse complement strand
AAGATTGGCTCGTTGATGAGACCGCCGACCAGGAAACGACTCTGGCTCAGGACGAGGAGCAGGCCATGCGCCATGACATGCTGTCCGAAGCCATGCAGAAGCTGAACGATCGCGAGCGCCGGGTCTTCGAGGCGCGTCGGCTCCGCGACGATCCGGTGACGCTTGAGGACCTCTCCCGGGAATTCGGCGTGTCGCGTGAGCGTATCCGCCAGATCGAGGTGCGCGCCTTCGAGAAGGTTCAGAAAGCGGTGAAATCAGCCGCCTCCAAGGCACTTGCCCCCAAGCCGCAGCTTGCAAGCGTCTGACTGGGGCGCCCCGCTCGTCGCGTTCTCCGTCCAGAAGATCTGCACCGCATAGAGGTGGTTCCCCTTTTGCACCACCCCGCTGCTGACGTGATTGTAGGACCGGTTCAGCAGGATACGGCGGTGCCCGCCCGAGCGCAGCCATTGATCGAACAGCCGTCGCGCCTTGGCCTCGCCGGGAACTCCGTTGCTGCGTTCGCGCGCCGCATTCTCACCACGCGCTGGGTAGCGGTCGGGATTTTCGGCGAAGGCGGCGAAACGCGCATGGAATGAATGGCCCTTGAGCGACTTGTGGCCGACAAAATCGCCAAGCACCATGTCGATCGCCTGCGCCCGCGCCGCGATCTTGAATTGCCAGCTGGACGTAAGTTGCTTGCGTTTCTTTTCCACCCTCGTCCTTTGCGCCAGCGTATCGAGGAGTGCCTCGAGATCGGGGCGAATGACCACTGTCCCCGGCGGTTCCTTGGCCAGCTGCTCGGCATAGGCGCGATAGGCGGCGGACGCCTGCGCCTCTTGGCAGTAAACCGCGAAAAACAGCACGGCGAACAGTCCGGCAACAAGATATTTCGGCATTAATCCTCCCTCAGGAACGTGCAGGGCCGCTCGCTGCCCTCCTCGGGCTGGCGCCGAGGGGGGTTTACGCTTCCTTTGCCAAACTCCTGCTATCACCGATATCCGGCAAGATCAAAGACCCTCTAACCAGGGGACAGGTGTGACAGCGATCATCGAATGGATACAGCTCAGGGCGTATATGATCGCCTTGGTCCTCGGCATCTGCCTGTTGGAGGTCCTGGCGGGCGTCATGCTCGTCAACATTGCCGCTGATCGTCTGGTCACCACCGAGGCGCGCCGCTGGGGCGTCCAATGGGCGGAGTTCCTCACCCGCAACATTGCCGATCTCGACGAGTTTCTGAAAGGCGGGACGCCCAACGTCGAATCGATCATTTTTCTTGAGCAGGCAAAGCAGGTGAACAGCCTTCTCGAATTCCGATTGTACGACGCGCACGGCACCCTTCGCCTCATCTCCACCGAACTCGGAAAAGCGTTGAGCTACGACACGACTTTGGCGGCGGCAGAGCCCGCGCTGGCTCCGCTCCTCAAGGCGGGCGCGGCGTTCACGCTGATGCAGAAGAATTCCTCGGAAGGATTATCCAGCCATATTTCGCGCACGTTTGTTCCTTTGACCCCCGAAGGCGGAAGGATCGGCTGGGTTGAAATATGGGCAAGCCAGGGCGAGAACCGCTCTCTGATACTGAGCACCGTGACCAAGATCGCCATGGCCATGGGCCTGCTGCTCGGCCTCGTGCCGGCTTTGGGCTTTCTCTACAGCACGCGCGAGAAGAAGAGGGTTGAGCAAACGCTCTCCTTCGTCACCCATCACGACCCGCTCACCAAGCTTCCCAACCGCGCGATATTCTCCGATCATCTCGACGAGGCGCTCAAGCAGGCCGAGCGCCGCCATGAGCACACCACCATACTGGACATCGAGATCGACAGACTCCGCGATCTCTATGAGCAGTTCGACCGCCAGACCATCGACGCGGTTATTCTCGAATTCTCCACCCGCTTGCAGACTATGGCCGGGCCTTTGGGAATTTCGGCACGGCTGAGCGACAGCGAGTTCGCCGTGCTGAAAGCCAGCGTGCATGACGCGATGGAGGCGGCGCAATTCGCCCGCACAGCCCTTCAAACGCTGAGTCAGCCGATCACCGCCGGCACCCAGAGCATTTTCCTCAACATCAATATCGGCCTGGCCCTCGCCCCGACTGACGGTCGCACGGCCACCGAGCTTCTAAAGAGCGCCGATGTCGCCCTTGTCTCTTCAAAGGCGGTAGGCCGCAACACCTATCGCTTTTTCGACTCCGACACCGAGAACAACCTGCGCAAACGCCGCTCCGTGGAATCGGCCGTCAAGGAAGCCTGCGAGCAGAAGCTCTTCGAACTCCACTACCAGCCCGTCTTCGAACTGCGCACGACCCGTCTCACCGGTTTTGAAGCTTTGATCCGCCTCAACCATCCGCAGTATGGCTCGATTTCGCCGGCTGAATTCATCCCCGTCGCGGAGAGCTTGGGACTTATCGGCGACATCGGCGCCTGGACCCTCGAGACCGCCTGCCACATGGCATCGCAATGGCCGGACCCGTTGAAGGTTGCCGTCAATCTGTCACCCCTGCAGTTTCGCAACGGCAGCATGATTGCCTTCGCCAGGCGGAGCCTTGAGCAGGCACGGTTCCCCGCCTACCGCTTGGAGCTGGAGGTTACCGAAGGCGTGTTGCTCGACGACACCGAATATGTCCGCGAGCAGTTGCGCGCATTGCAGGAAACCGGTGTGGGCATCGTCCTCGACGATTTCGGCGCCGGTTATTCGAGCTTGGGCTATTTGTGGCAGTTCCCCTTCAACAAGCTGAAGATCGATCAGTCCTTTGTCCGCGCCATGGACACGAAGTCCAACGTGCGAAACATCCTGCGCGCCATCATCGGCCTTGGCCGCTCCCTGAATTTGCCTATCACCGCCGAAGGCGTGGAGACCGAAGAGCAGGCTGACTATCTACGCAGTCTCGATTGCACGGAAGCCCAGGGTTATTATTTTGGCCGCCCCGTCCCCGCCACCGAAGTTGCCGTCATCATCCTCCGCAACTTCACCGAAGTGTCGGCTTCGGCAGCGCCGACGGGCGTGGAGCGCAACATCAAATTGGTCAAATAGCTTAGCCTGCGAGCTTTTTCGATGCCATATGCCTTGCTTGCCGTTTTTCTCGCACTGCTGCCACTTGTCTCCCATGTCCCCGCTCATGCGCGCATGGCGGCTTCGCCTGCGCCCGCCGCCGCCCTGCCCGCTCGCGCCGACGTCATTTTCGTCGATGCTGACATTCTCCCGAAATCTGCCTCTCGTGAATTGACCATTCTCTACTATCTCTCCATTGCCCGCGGCCATTTGCTCGCCTCGATCGAGCTGGCGAAACAGGGCAGGCTCGAGCAGGCGGTGCTCCACAGCCGCCATGCGCTGGATGAATCCTGGATCGAGCTCGCCCATCTTCTGCCGGTGGACAAGGCGCAATTGCTGCGTGACAAGATAGAAGCCATGAACGAGGCCGTTGCGTTGAAAACGGCGCTTTCCCAGATCATCGCTGCCCATCAGGCGACGAGCGCCTTTATCCAGGAGCTGATCGAGGCGACCTATGCCCCAGGCCAGTCCAAGACGGTGCAGAAGCTCGAGATCGTCATTCTGCTGCTGCAACAGGCGCAAGCCGAGTATGAAGAGACTTGGGATGGCGCAGACCTTCATGAACCCGCGGAATATGAGGATGGTTTCGCATTCGTTCAGCTGGCCAAGGCCGAACTCGAGAAACTCTATCCCGAGCTGCGCGCCCGCGACCGCAATGCCGCAGAGCAGATTGAAAGTACGGTCGCGCGTTTGGCCGGCGACTGGCCCTCGCCCGAGCCGCCGGAAAGGCCTGCCATGAGCCAGCCTCTGATACGCGCGCTTGTTACCGCCGTAGAGATCAACGCGAGGCGGTTCTTCGATTGACCCGAGCGCCTGCTCCCGCCGATGTGCTGGCCGCCGCTGAGCGGCTTCGCCCCTTTCTGCCGGAGACGCCGCTTTGGTGGTCCCCCGCCTTGAGCGAGCTTGTCGGCACGGAGGTCTGGATCAAGGCCGAGACGACCGGCCCGCTTGCCGCCTTTAAGCTGCGCGGCGCTCTCAACCACCTCCTCGCCGAGCCTGGAGCCGATGGCGCATGCACCGCCTCCACCGGCAATCATGGCCAAGCCGTCGCCTATGGCGCCAAGCTCCTGGGCCGCGGCGCCGATATCTTTCTCCCCTTGGGCTGCCCGGAGACCAAGAAGGCGGCGATCGCGCGTTTCGGCGGCAGCCTTCACATCGGCGGCAGCGATCTCGATGACGCAAAGGCGCGCGCCCGCGTCTTCGCGGCGGAGAAGGGTCTCGGCTTCGTCGATGATGGCGAAAGCCCGCATGTCATTGCCGGCGCCGGAACGATCGGCCTAGAGATCGGCCGCCGCTTGCCCCGCGCGGACTATGTCTTTGCGCCCACGGGATCCGCCTGCCTTGCCTCGGGTGCGAGCCTTGGCCTGAAGGCCGCCGGCGCTTCGACCAGCGTGATTGCAGTGCAGTCGGCGCAAACGCCCTGCATGGTGCGAAGCTTCCATGCCAAACGGCCCGTTGAGCATCCGGTGACGACCATATGCGACTGCTTGAACCAGCGCATTCCGCCCGAACTGTCCTTGGCCTGCATGATCGAGCATGTCGCTGACGCGATGGAGGTCGACGACCTCGACTGCCTTTCGGCCATGCGCACGCTTCTCGTGCACGCCCATCTCCTTGTCGAGCCGGGAGCGGCCGCCTCCTTCGCCGGCCTGTGGGCCAGGCGCGCGGCCTATCGCGGCGCAATCATTGTCGTGATCCTTTCAGGCGCCAATATGGATGAGGCGATGATTCATCGCGCCCTTGCCGCACCGCTCTTCGCTTAGCCGGCGAAGGGATCGCGC
>DATBMX010000061.1:0-5041 GCA_036554625.1 Aestuariivirgaceae bacterium | reverse complement strand
GTAGCAGCATGGCCTCTGCCGATCGCGTCCCGAGTGACCACGCGGTTGGGGTCGGAACAGCGCGATTGTCTACGGAATAGAAATTGCGGCCCGTCGGCAGAACGTCGAGTCGTCCTCGTGTCGGCGCGCCCGATGGTCCGGGCGCAACAAATTTGCCGTCAAGTCCCTTCAGAAGATTCGCAATCTCCATTGCGCCGCAGGCGCGCAGACGGGGCCTTGCTTCTTTTTCCAGGCAATCAAGCACGGCATTGATGGCCGCGAAGCCGGCGGGACATGCGTCCGGGCATTCGATCAGCTGCGCGGCAAAGGCTTCCATGCGCTCCACGGTGTCTCCGTAGCTTCTCCACGGGTCCATGACGGTCGCTTCAAGAATGCCAGGCCGAGGCCCAGTCCAAGGTTTTGCGAAGTCACATGCCAGCGGGTCGAAGCCGAGGCCGAGATCGGAAGCCAGAGCGTGCAGCAGGGACTGGTCTTCTCCCTCTCCCAATCCGCGCTGGTTTCGCAACAGCGCAGCCAGCAAATCTACCTCGAGCCGGCCTTGCGGCGATTCGCCCAGCACATGCAGCCCATCCCTGATCTGAGCCTCCTTCAAGTCGCACAGCCAGGCGTCCAGCTTCTGAAGCGCCAAGTCGCTTTCATCTTCTATGCCGGCATCCAAATCGATGCGTGCCGAGCGCGCGGCGTCGAAGATGCGCCTGCGCAGCAGTGAGATCCGTCGCCGGTCTACGCCGGAAGCGAGATAGTACTCGTCGACCAGCGTCTCCAGTTCCCGCAACGGGCCATAGGCCTCGGCGCGAGTCAGCGGCGGCGTCAGATGGTCGATGATGACCGCACTCGTCCGGCGTTTGGCCTGCGTGCCTTCGCCCGGATCGTTGACGATGAAGGGATAGAGATGAGGCAAGGGCCCGAGAACGGCTTCGGGAAAGCAGGAGTCGCTTAGGGCAACGGCCTTTCCGGGAAGCCATTCCAGATTGCCGTGCTTTCCATTGTGGATCACCGCATGAGCACGGAAAATCTCGCGCAGCCAGATGTAAAAGGCGAAATAGCCATGCGGAGGAACAAGGGCCGGGTCGTGATAGGTGCTCTTCGGGTCGATGTTGTAACCCCGCGCCGGTTGGATGGCGACGAGCGCGTTGCCATAGCGGCGCACGGGCAGGTTAAAGAGCCCGTCGGCATAGAAGGGATCATCCTGCGCAAGCCCCCATCGGTCGTGAACGGCTTGGCGAACGGAAGCGGGGAGCTGTTCGAAGCGGACCATGTAGTCGTGCACGGACAAGCTCGCATCGGCGCTGCCTTGCCGGCGATGGGCATTGGTCGGGCCGCGCAGCAGCGCCTCCACCAACGCATTGCCCGTGTCGGGGATGTCGGAAATGGAGTAGCCCGCGCGTGTCAGGGCCTTGAGAATGTTCAGCGTGCTTGCCGGCGTATCGTAACCCACGCCATTGCCAATGCGGCCTTCGCGGTTCGGGTAGTTGGCGAGAACAATGGCGATCCGCCGCTCGCTTGCCGGCGTGCAACGAAGTCTCATCCAGTTTGCCGCCAGACTCGAGACGAAGTCGATTCTGTCAGCCTGCGGCTGATAGGTCATGATGCGGCATTGCGTCGGCGCATGAAACTGCGCGTCCGCCTTGAAGGAGAGCGCGCGCGTCATCACGCGACCGTCGAGCTCGGGCAGGACCACGTTCATGGCGAGATCGCGGGGACCCAGACCTTGCGGATTGTTCCGCCATTCTGCCTCGCTCGATCCTGCCAGAACCGCCTGCAGCACGGGGCAGTCTGCCGCCTGCAGCGGATTTTCTGCTTGTCCGCCCTGCGTGGCCACAGCGAAGCCCGTGGTATTGACGATGACGGAAGGCGAGTGCTGAGCACACAGCTCGCCGATGAGCGCTGCCGCCTCCTTTTCCTTTAGGCTCTGCACATGAACGCAGAGCGACTCCAATCCGTGGCTGCGCAGGGATGCGACAAGCGCGTCGATGGGAGCGGTATAGCCACTCGCAAGCAGCGAGCGGTAAAATATGATCAGTGCCACAGGCCCATTTTCCGGCCTTGGGCCATAAACCCCGCATTGCGGAAAAGACTTCGGCAAGGCCGGCAATCGACCTCCCGCCAGGAGATGCTGGGCGAACCGAAGCGCGTTGGCGGCATTCTCGGGCCCGCCTTCCGCTAAATAAAGGCGCAGCTGCTCTGCGTGAATTGGATTGAGGGTGCCGTGCCGGGCGAGGTCGGGATCGGGAATCTGATCACCGGGCAGCACGGCGAGCGCGAGGCCGCGCTCCCGGGCCAGCGCTTCGACGGCCTTGAGACCATAGGGCCAATAGGACTTGCCGCCGAGGAGCCTCAGGATGATGAGTCGGGCTTGGGCAAGCGTGCGTTGAACGTAGAGATCGACCGAATAATGGTGTTGCAGGGAAAGGAGGCTTGCCAAGCGCAACGACGGCTTGGGTTCACGCAGGCTGTCATGGGCGCGTGCGAGACAGGCGAGCTCGGAATCGGCCGCCGAGAGGATGACGATTTCGGCAGGATCCTGTGCGAGGTCGACAGCTGCATTGCCATCCCCGATGGTGCCAGATTGAGAGGCGAGGAGATGCATTGCACGCCTCTTTCAGGACCTTCGCGACAAACAAGGCTCGATCACGGCCGCAGACCCTGGGCTATGTCCTCTCTGTTGAGCCCCTTCAGACCGATCACGACGAGATTGCCTATTCGCGGCTCATCCTCTTGCCAGGAACGATCGAAGTAGCATTCGACGCGCGGCCCGACTGCCTGCACGAGAAGGCGGGAGGGAACGCCGGTGAGCGACAGGAAACCCTTCAGCCGCAAAATGTCGTGCCGCGCGATCAGCTCGCGCAGCTTATCCATGAAGGCGGCGCGGTCGGCGATGCTTGCGACAGGCACCACGAAACTTTCGAAATCATCATGGTCGTGCTTGCCCTCGCCCACCAGCTCGTGATGAGACGGGCGGCTATGGACGTCTGCTTCGGCCTCGGCGGACATGCCGAAAAGCACGTCGATGTCTATCCTGCCTTTTCGCGTCGCCACCAGACACGTTCCGGGCCGCAGCTTCTTGCGCAGATCGGCTGATGCGCGCTGGATAGCTGGATCGTCCAACAGGTCTACTTTATTGAGCAGAACGAGATCGGCGCAATTCAGCTGATCCTCGAAGAGCTCTTCGATCGGGTTCTCGTGATCGAGGTTCGGGTCGTTCGCGCGCTGCGCTGCGATCGCCTGTTCGTCATCGGCGAACCGGCCATCTGCGAGCGCCGCCCCGTCGACAACCGTGATCACGCCATCGACGGTGACGCGGCTGGCGATTTCGGGCCAGTTGAAGGCACGAACCAGGGGCTGCGGCAGTGCAAGGCCGGATGTCTCGATAACGATGTGCTGCGGAGGATCATCCCGCTCGAGAAGCTTCAGCATGACCGGGAGAAATTCATCGGCCACGGTGCAGCAGATGCAGCCGTTCGCCAGCTCGACGATATCCTCGTCCCGGCATAAGGAGTCGCCGCAGCCTTTCAGTATCTCGCCATCGATTCCAACATCGCCGAACTCGTTGATGATGAGGGCGATGCGACGGCCGCTTGCCTGTTCGAGAAGCCGCCGGATGATGGTCGTTTTGCCTGCGCCGAGAAATCCGGTCACCACGGTCGCAGGAATTTTACGTTTCGTCATGAGGCGGCGCCTTTCGCAGCGCGTTCATTGAGGAAGCCCAACATGAGGCCGAGGCTCACCCACAGCACCGCCGCGGTCGCCAGGGCGTTGGAGGCGAAGCCCGACGCCAGATGGGCGGGGACATTGGACTCATGCTCGGGGGCGTTCGGCGCGCCGATAACGTGGGGCAGGGCGATGAGCAGGGCGGAGAGAGCAAGATATGGCGCGGCGGAGCGCTTGGCCGCAAGGGCGAGGCCGCCCGCGGTCATGGCCGCGGTAAACCACCACCAGATCTGCCGGCTCCAGAGGTCGGCGCCCGCCATTCCCGGAAGCTCCGGCGGAAGACCGGCGGATGGGGCAAGAGACAGGGCCACGAAGCCACATAGGCCCCACAAGGCGCCATTCGCCAATGTCACCGGGACGCCAAGGAGCAGAGAGGCGCCGGCAAGCGCGAGCGCAAAGGCGGTCGAGACCACGAGATTGGCGAGCACCGTGTAGAGGAGTCGCTCATATCCATCCGCCGGCGTCCAAGGTTCAGCATTGGCGTCATCCGCGCCTCCTTGGCCATGACCGTGAGCATGTCCGGTGGAAGCATCGGCGTGATGGGGCGAAGCCGCTTCGAAAGTCTCCGCTGCTAGTATGTAGGGGGTGACGCGAAGATGCTGGATGAGCGAGCAAAAAAGCCCCGCTGCAACGCCAGCCAGGATCGCGGCCAGAAAGACCCGCCGAAACATGGTTGTGACCCCTAGACTAGTGGCAGGGGAAGCCTAGAGCATGCCGCGTGTCGTGAGCGGCATTGTGCAGATAGTCGCTTCCTGCGAACCCTGCACCGGCAAGGAGCAACAGTCCGAAAGCCAGAGTCAGGACGCCGGCCAACAGCCGATCGCTGACGCGAGCCGTAGTAAGAGACGCTTGTGCATGGATCATGAGCCTTTTCACCCTCCGTGGCGCTCAAGGAACGATTACCTTCAGCGATAGGCGGCAGGTCTCCTGACTTGCGGGTCTCAGGCTCGCCTGCGGCCTTCCCGGCCCGAAGGCCAGTGGCATGTCGCAAGGAGCCTCTCCGCTTACAGTTGCGGGGGCAGTCACGGTTTTGGCCCCCATTGGGTCGTCCGCACCGTGTTCCCTGTTAGGTCTCTCGCCGGCTGGCTTCGAGTCACCGCCTAACAAAAGTTAACCTTGCACGAAATTAATGTCGGGTCAAAGGTTGCGAATTCCATCGCAACATCATGCCCCTGCGGGAATTTCCCGCTTCGGGCTTGGAACTGGCCGTCTTTCGGGTTAAGATATTAAATGAACATTCAATCAAAAACAGCAGTGAACATGCTCACCCGCGTCAACGACCTGGTTCAGCCCAAGCTCAAGGATAGCGAGCGATCAGGCCTGCCCGGAT
>DATBMX010000059.1:0-6395 GCA_036554625.1 Aestuariivirgaceae bacterium | reverse complement strand
ATCGGAAGCTTCTCGAAGCGGGAATTGGACCTGATGATGCGCGTGGCCTCGACGCCGTCCATCACCGGCATCTGCATGTCCATCAGCACGGCGTCGTAGTCATTCTCCTTGATCATGCGGAGCGCGATTTCGCCGTTCTCTGCCAGATCGACAAAGGCCTCGGCATCCTCGAGCTGGCCGATAGCAACTTCCTGGTTGATCTCGTTGTCCTCGACGAGAAGGATTCGGGCGCCACGCATGCGGTCGATGTCGAAAGAGGGACCGGCCTGCACGGTTTCGATCCGCTCGCGGTCGGCACCCAAGGCCACCACGGCGGTGTCGAACAGAATCGAGGACGTGACCGGCTTGATGAGCACGTTCTCGAAGCCGCTCTCCTCGGCCTGTTTGAGCACCTCCTCGCGCCCATAGGCGGTCACCATCACCAGGTGCGGCGGTGATTGCAGTTCCGACAGAGCGAGGATGCGCTTGCCGGTCTCGATACCGTTCATGCCTGGCATCTGCCAGTCGATGAAGGCAATCTCGTAACCTTGGCCGGCGTCGGCAGCTTGCTGCACCATGGTGACCGCTTCCCCGCCGGAGGCTGCCTCGTCGGCAACGAGGGTCATGTTGGTCAGCATGTTGGCCAAGACCGCGCGGGCGTGCGGATTGTCGTCGATGATGAGGACGCGCCGTCCGCGGAGATCGGATTGCAGCAGACGAGGACGCGAGGACGCCATGCCTTTGCCGAGACGCGCCGTGAAGCGGAACGTGCTGCCCTTGCCCGGTTGGCTCTCGACCGAAACCTGACCGCCCATGAGCTCGGTCAGCTGCTTGGAGATGGCCAGGCCCAAGCCTGTGCCGCCATATTTGCGGGTGGTCGAGGCGTCGGCCTGCTCGAAGGCCTGGAACAGGCGTTCGATCTGCGGCTTGGTCATGCCGATGCCGGTGTCGGCCACCGAGAATTCAACCAGCTGACTGTCGGAGGTCTCCTCCAGAACGCGCACCTGGACGGAAACCTCGCCCTTCTCGGTGAACTTGACCGCGTTGTTGCAGAAATTGATCAGGATTTGCCCGAGCCGCAAGGGATCGCCGCGAAAATGCGCCGAGACCGTCGGCTCGACCTCGAAGATCAGCTCCAGCCCCTTGGCCGAGGCCTTTTCGCTCATCAGGTTGCCGACATTCTCCAACACCTTATCGAGATCGAAGTCGATGTTCTCGATCGACAACTTGCCCGCCTCGATTTTGGAGAAATCGAGGATGTCGTTGATGATGCCAAGCAGGTGCTGGCCGGAACTCTTGATCTTGAGGATGTAGTCGCGCTGGCGGGGCGTAAGATCGGTCTTGAGCGCAAGATGCGAGAGCCCGATCACGGCGTTCATTGGCGTCCTGATTTCGTGGCTCATATTGGCGAGGAAAATGCTCTTGGCCTCATTGGCCTCGAGCGCGGCTTCGGTGGCCTTCTCCAGCTCGATCTGCGCCGCCGCCCAAGCGAGCTCGGCGGCCTTGCGTGCGTCGATATCGCTCCATGAGCCGACGACCTCGACGGGGCGGCCCGCCTCGTCGCGAATGAGATGCTGCTCGTCGCTCACCCAGATGTAAGAGCCATCCTTCTTGCGGAAGCGATACTCGGCCAGATGCTCGCCCTTGCGGAACAGCTCGACTTGCTTCGCTTCCACTTCGGGAAGGTCGTCAGGGTGGACATGAGAGCGCCAGAAATCGGCATGTTTCAAATATTCGTCGGGATGATAGCCGAGCAGATGGTGCAGGCTGGCACTGACGAAGGTCGGCGCAAAATCGCCGGTGGCGGCGAAACTGTAGACCACCACCGGGGCGGCGCTCAGCAACAGATCGAGCCGTGCCCTCGCGTTCTCGCGCGCCTCCTCCGCCTCTTTGCGCTCGGTGATGTCGGTCCAAGATCCGACGATCTCGATAGGTTCGCCCTTGTCGTTGCGCAAAATGTGCTGACGGTCGTGGACCCAGCAATAATTGCCATTCTTGCGGCGATAGCGGTACTCGATAGAACGGCCCCCATCGGCGAAGGTGCGCTCGATCCAGGCGCTGATGCGGGGGATATCGTCCGGATGCACTCGCTCTTTCCAGAGATCCGGATTGTCGAAATATTCGCGCGGGCTAACATCGAACAACGAGACGATGCTGTCGCTGACAAAGGTCGGCTGGTAGTTGCCGGTGGCCTGCCGGCAATAGATCACCGCCGGCGATGCATTGAGCAGGCGCGATAGATGCGCGTGCGCGGAAGCCTGCATCTCGGCGATGCGCTTGTGCTCTCGCTTCTCGTGCTCGCGCGCGGCATCATCGAGCGCGATTTCAATGATCTCGGTGACGGCTTGGAGATCTTCCTTGCCTGGAGTGGACCCCAGCGCACGCAGCACGCGGGCGGCAGCGGCCTCCGCTTGCTTACGCCCATTCGCCATTTACTGACCCCTCGGGACCCGATTTTCGCCTGTCCGCTCCGGATATTAGACCGCTCACAGCGGCCGGGATAGGGCGCGTCAACCGCACCAGCGGTGGCGACGACACAGGCTACCCCCGCGCAGCTGCGACAAAATTATCCAGTTTGCACGTAGTGCGCTGCGGCCTCAGCTGTGTCCCGTCTGCAACGCGTTCAGCGAAGGATGTGCCAATTCTGCTGCGAGAGTAGGCAAATCCTTGCGGCAAATGGCTTTCCGGCTGCCAAAAGTCTGCGCAGTGTTGCCAGTCTGCTCTATCGGCGTGGCTTTGTTAGGCATAGTCTATCTAGGTCTTGCGAATCACTTTTTGCAGTGCAACATTGCTGGTGCGAGATGACCGGTCGTGAACTTTGCGACAAAGGCGTGTCTCGACAAGGCGATTGGAACGGAAAATGAGTCGCAGGAACATAGACTTACAGACAAGCAGGGGTAAAGGCCTCGGTCTTTCCACTGCAGTCGCAGCAGTCTGGAGCATGTAACCGAAGCGATTTATTTCGCGTTGCAACATTGGAGGATGCGTCAAGGGCGATAGTCCAGTCCGGAGGAAGGGCTGGAGCAGTAAGCGGTGCTTACGGATCAACTCCATTTGGAGGCCCTATCGATGCTCAACACCCTCACCAAAGCCGCGGAGGCGAGCCGGCTTGTTTCTACGCAAGCCGTGAGACAGCCGCCAACGGCTCCACCTCATGAATTCGACAGTTCGTCTGGACGGGAGGCATAGCCATGGCCGTGCAGATCCCTCCAATTCTGGTTCTCATTGTTTGCAAGACCGTCATTGCCGGTCCGCCGGATCAAAACTCCGCCTTTACGCATTGGGAGAATCGTGAATGGGCGACCCAGCATTCCATGATGGTGTGCCGCCGCAACGAGATCCAGCTCTATGACCCGGTTGAAGGCATGAAGCTCAGTCCCGCCGACGATCCCGCTCCGCCGCTCAATCCGAATTTTGCGGATTTCGGGCAGTGCGCTCGGGCCGGCATCCGGCTTTCCATGGATTGGGACGACGCCCACAGAAACACGCCCTGGCGGGTGTGGCGAGTGGGTTGCCCGTCCCCGATTGTGGATTCGAGGACAGGAACCGTCATTGGTTATAAACTGCCTGAGTGCGGCCACCGCGATACGGTGATCTGCGAGGTCGATTCCGTGATCTAACACGGAGGGCGTGATGAATGTCCGGCCTAGAATTGCTGCGGGGATTCTCCTTGCAGGGGTTCTGATCGGCTTGGCCGCGTTCTCCGCCTATTCGAAACGGCTCGGGCCGCTGGTCGGGCAGTACGGGACGACCTATTACAACGGCGAGGGTCCGGTGTTCGAACCTGTCGCTTGCAAGCCCGAGAGCGAGATCGTCGCTGCGATCGCCCAAGTGCACGCCAAGTACGATTATCTCGAGGGCGCCGATCTGAAAGCCTTCGAACGGCGCGCTGGCGCGCTCAAAGGTTTTCCGCCGCTCAACATCGACAAGCTCTATGTCATCACCGAGGATGACCAACTGCGCGACGGCCAGATGGTGTTGTTCATCGGGCTGAAAGCCAGTTGCGTGAAAACGGTGTTCGGCCTGCCGACGACGCTCTATCGGGAGATCGCCGACAAATCGGGCACGGCTTAGCATTCCCGCGCGAAATGCAATTCCGATTCTGCGTCTAAATTGGACGCCTGTACATCGGCGTTTGGATTAGAGTGCGGCATCGATGCCGCTCTCGTCGCTCCCAGACTTGGACCATCCTTCACTTCCACAAGGCCAGCTCCTCTACGCGGTCGGGGATATTCACGGCCGTCTGGATTTGCTCGAGGCGATGCTGCGCCTAATCGCCGAGGACGCGCGCGAACTCGACTCTGCGCGGCAAAAAACTCTCGTGTTCCTTGGCGATTATGTCGATCGGGGGCCTGACAGCCGAGGCGTGGTGGAACGACTGATGCGCGAGGCGCTTGCGGGCTTCGATGCGCATTTTCTCAAGGGCAACCATGAGGCCATTCTGCTCGATTTTCTCGAAGAGCCGCGGCGGCTCGATCACTGGCTCATGAATGGCGGCGACGCGACCATGCGTTCCTATGGCGTTGACGTCGAGCGGTTGGCGCGGCTCGGGGCGCCCGCCGAAATCTGGCGCAATGCCTTCGCCGATGCGCTTCCCGATTCCCATTTGCGATTTTTCCGTCGTCTGAAGCTCAGCGTGTCGTTCGGGGATTATCTATTCGTGCATGCGGGGGTGAGGCCCGGTGTGCCGCTCGACGCTCAGTCGGAGGCGGACCTGGTATGGATCAGGGCGCCGTTCCTCGAGCATGGCGGAGCATTTGGCAAGATCGTCGTGCACGGGCACACACCGGGGCGCGACCCAGTGAAGCGACCGAACCGCATCGGCATCGACACCGGCGCGGTGTTCACCGGACGATTGACGGCGCTCAGACTTCAGGATGGGTCGCAGGAATTTTTGCAGACTTGAGCTTAAGTGTCGGTGCGCTCAGCGACGAGGCCCTTGAGCCGGGCGCTCAAGCTGGCGCCGCCCGACTTGCGGGCGCGGCGCGCCTCCCGGCGGGCGACAAATCTCTGGGTAAAGGAGCCCCTGGACGGCGTGGCTTCAGCCTCCACAAAAGCCTCCTCCTCGATCGTTTCGGGTGCATAGTTCTCCTCAGCCTCCGGGACGGCCGAGGCGGTTGCGGCTGGTTGACGCTCGACCGCGGCAGCCTCCTCAGGCTGTTCGGCTGAATGCTGGGCGGAGCCGTTTCCGGCATGGGCAAGCTGCCAGTTTTCTTCCGCCTGCTGCTGCGCGCCAGGCGATTCGACTGCCGTGAACTGGGAATAGGCCTGCGCCACTTCGACGACGACGCGCTGTTGCGGCTGCGCGATGCCCTGGCCACGGGCAACGGTAATAATCTGGGAAGCGAGCTTGCTCAGCTCGCGGCGGAGCTGCGCGTTTTCCTGCGCGCTGGTCTTGGCCCGTTCGAGATCTTCTTGCGCGCGCGAGAGCTCGGCGGTCAAACGCTGGCTCTCGGCAAGCGTGCGCGCATCCGCCTTGCCCAGACCGCGCAAGCCGGACCCTCCGGTGCTCTCCAAGGCCGTGCGGAGGCGCTCGATGTCGGCGCGCTGATTGTGCAACGTGGTACGCGCGGTCTTGAGCGCCTCGGATTGGGAGGCGACCGTAGCGCGCAACTCCGCATTGACCGACTCAAGATCGGCAAGCGCCTTCTTCGCGGCTTTGAGGCGGCTGTCTAGATCGGGCAGGCGCCGCTTGATGGTCTGCTGCAACACGCGGTTGGCATTCTCGTTCTCCTGGAGCTTGGCCTTGGCGGCAGCGAGATCGGTATTGAGCACCGCGATATCGACGCGGCGCTTATTGGCTTCGATCAGCTCGCGCGCGGCCTTTTCCTTGGCCTTCTCCAGCGCAACCTCGACCTTGCGCAGTTCGATGGCGAATTCGGCGCGAAGCTGATCCTTGTCCGCCTGGATGTCGTTGAGCGACATCGGCATGGTGGCCTCGAGCTTGCGGGTGGTGAGCTTGACCGCGCGGTTCCACATCGGGGCGGCGAGCATCAACGCGAGCAGGCACGCCACGAAGAAGCCTAGCGCTCCAAACATCAACGCGTTGATCATCGAAATCAGCGCTCCTGGGGTCCGGCGCCCACGGGCGTCACCAAAGCCGACGCTTCTCGTCAGACTTAAGCGGAAACTTGGCACCAATTCGGCGCGAACCGCTGAAAAGCCTCCGCCAGGGCTTCCTTAGCCCCAATCTAGAACGGATTCCAGGTAGGTTCGCGGGTATATTTCAAATAGCCGATATTGGCGCCCAGCCTCAAGCCAACCCCCGAGCGAATAGGCGCCAGGGCCAAATGGCCGCGGGTCAGGAAGGTGATTCCCACGCCACCGATGAAATAGGCGGAGCCGTCAACACCGCCAAATGTGTCGTAGATTTCGCCTGGGCTGCGAAGATCGTAGACGAGCACCATGGTCTTCGA
>DATBMX010000049.1:0-4002 GCA_036554625.1 Aestuariivirgaceae bacterium | reverse complement strand
GCGGATGCTCGCAATCAGGCGGTCTCGAGGGAGCGTGCAGAGCACCGACTTCATCGGCATATCGCCGACGAGATGCGTAGCGCCGGAGGGAAATCGGTCGGTCCGACTTCGGTCCACTGCATCCGCAACGCGTGCGAAGCGTCTGCTTGGGTCTGCCGTCACTAAAGATGGCCTTTTGTTCCTGTAGCTTTTGACCTGACAGCGATAGCCATCCTTGCGCCGCGAGGCACGAATTGCGCAGCGCCACTTCGTGCGGAAGGCGGCCGCGAGCGTTTGGATTGCGACTGAAGTAGGAGCTGCAAAAAGATGACAACCAGACGCCAGTTCATGATCTCTGTTCCCGCTGCCGCAGCCGCCTTTGCGCTGGCGGAGAACTTCATCACCGAGGCGACACCAGCGCGCGCGCAGCAGATCGACCCTTTAGCGGGCCACTTCCATCCCAAGGGCAAGGCGCCCTCAAAGTTCACAATTGACGTTCTCAATCAGGCTAAGGCTGCGCTGCCGTTCGGCGATACGCGAGATTTCGAGGAGAATACAAAAGGCCTTATCGCTCCCATGAAGGATCTCAAGATCATGGCTGACGCAGGCCATGTCGCCTGGGACATGGAGCGGTTCCAGTTTCTGAACGGCCAAGACGAATTCGACAGCATCCATCCCTCACTGCTGCGCCAAGCGAGATTCACCACCAACTACGGTCTCTACGAGGTCATCCCGGGCATCTATCAAGTTCGCGGGTTTGATCTTTCTGACATATCGTTCGTGCGGGGCAAGACCGGCTGGATTGTTTTCGATCCCTTGGTAACGGCCGAAACGGTACGTGCTGCCTGGAAGCTTTTCCAGGAGCACGTAGGCGAAGGCTTACCTGTCTCGGCCGTGATCTATTCGCACACACATGGCGACCATTGGGGCGGCGTGCGCGGAATCATCGATGAAGAGGATGTGAGGTCGGGAAAGGTCCCCGTCATCGCGCCAATAGACTTCATGGAGTTCACCGTCTCCGAGAACGTCTACGCCGGCAATGCTATGAACCGACGGCTCTTCTACCAATACGGGTTGCTCTTGCCGGCGAGTCCGCACGGCTACGTCAGCCAGGGGCTGGGACAGGCCGTCTCCGCCGGCGCGGCAGGCCTGATTGCGCCCACGCGCTACGTTGAGAAAGACATCGAAGAGTTCGAGGTCGACGGCGTCAGGATGGTGTTTCAGAACACGCCTAACACCGAAGCGCCCCGCGAAATGAACACCTACATTCCAGACATGAAGGCGCTGTGGATGGCGGAGAACGTCATAGCCTCGCTGCACAACATCTACACGCTACGCGGCGCGCCCGTGCGCGATCCCCTTCGTTGGTCGAAATACATCAGCGAGGCGCTATACCGCTTCGGCTTGGAGGCCGAAGTCATGTTCGCCTCGCATCATTGGCCGCGTTGGGGAAACCAGCGCATCCAAGAAGTTCTGCGCGGCCAGCGCGATTTGTACGCCCATATGAACAACCAGGTTCTGCACCTCGCGAACCAGGGCGTGACGATCAACGAAGTCCATAATGTCTACGAGCTTCCCGAGGGCCTGCAGGAAAAGTGGTACTGTCGCGGTTACCACGGCTCCGCCCAACACAACAGTCGCGGGGTCATCCAGCGCTATCTGGGCTTTTGGGATTGCAATCCCACCACTCTCATTCCGCTTTCGCCAAGCGATTCGGCGCCTCTCTATGTCGAAATGATGGGTGGCGCCGATAAGATCGTGACGCGGGCTCGCGAACTCCACGACGAAGGCAAGTATCTGCTCGCATCGGAAATTCTAAACAAGCTGGTGTTGGCCGAGCCGGACAACGAGACAGCCAGGGACCTGCTGGCCGACGTTTTCGAGCAGCTTGGCTACCAGCAAGAGAACCCGGGCCTGCGTAACAGCTTCCTTGCCGCCGCTAACGAGCTCCGGTCAGGCATTCCTGAAGGCGAGACCGCGAATTCAAGCAGCCCTGACGTCGTCCGCGCAATGTCCACGGAGCTATTCCTCAATTTTTTGGGAATTCGGATGGACAGCCGCAAGGCAGAAGGCATGCGCTTTACGATCAACCTGATTACGCCGGACAACGGCGAGAAGTTCCTGATTGAGCTCGAGAACGCGACGCTGACCAACATCAAGGGGTTTCTCGCCGACAAGCCGGACCTAACGCTGACGATCAACCGCTCCGACCTAGAGCAGACGATGATGGGGGCGAAGACCCTCGAGGCGCAGATCGCCAACGGGACGGCGAAAGTGAAAGGTGACGCTGGCATTCTCAAGCAACTGGCTTCAACCATGGTCGAGTTTGATCCGCGCTTCGAGATCATGCCTGGCACAAAAGCCAGAAAACCCGAGGTCACCGGCTATGTCGAGTCGGGGATACTGGGAAAAGCCGATCCCTACGAAGCCGTGCCACGTCAGACCATTGCGGAATAGGACGAAACGTCCGCTTTGGGTCAAAAGCTGACGTCATGTCTTGGCGCGATCACATCCGCTTTGTGCCATAAGCGGACGTGCCACCGCCTAGATTGTCGCAGACAATCCGCCTCCATCATCCAACGAATCGGATCAGCATCAGTCGCCACCGCCGACGAAAGCCGAGATCTGCCAGCCTATCGACGACACGACTGCGAAGCATAATTGCTCCGGCAGCAGGTGCGTAGCGTTCGATGCGCGAAGATGGCCCTTTGCGCCGGACGGCAGGTCGACGGCTATCCAACCTTCGGGTCCGCTGACCGTGGCGTCGACATGAACCAGCTCATGAGAATGCCCGCAAGTGTGCTGCCCCATCCTTGTGGCGCGCGATGCCGCGCTGCACCCAGGTGTCATAAGGGCAATGGGTTGCGCCAAAAGCCGACGCTCCCAATGTGGCCAGCTAGTTTTCGATGTTCTTCACGAGGCCCTTGGCGCAGGCGTCTTCGAACTCAGCCTTCGAGATGTCTCCGCTGCCATCCTTATCGACCTGCTTGAAATTAACGATGAACGGCGCGGCAGCCGATTGAGCCAGCAAGTCACCCGATGGGACGGCATTATTCCAGATCGCTTCGCATTGCTCCGGGTTTAGAGCAGCAGACGGCCGGCCGGACGTCATGGTGTTCGCCTGCGCGAGCGCGCAGGTGGCGGTCAATGGCAGCACGACTAGGGAGATGATGGACGCTTTGAACATTTGTCTCCTCCTGGTTCTTACCAAGCTCACTCTACCACACCAAGACGGACGTGATCTGCGTCGAGATGTCAGCTGAATGGCACTCGCCTGAGACGGCTGCAGCTTTGAACCCGAAGTCGACATGCCAACGGCAATGGGCTTCGTCAGCTTGGTGCTTGAGGTTCGCCGGCTGTGGCAATTGCCACTGCGAAGGGCGCCGAAGCAACACACTCTTCGAGGCTCAGAAGGTCCCTGAGCCAAATTGAGGAGGTTGTGATGCTTTGGACTCCACCGAACTGGACGGGCTTGCTCTTAGCTGCGGCGCTGTTCGCCTTCGTGTTGACAGTCGCGCCGTTCGCAACCCCGCGAGGGCAAGTGTCGTCGTTCCCCCATCAAGTGGCAGCTTGCGACAGAACGATGTTTTGTCAGACGGATTTTCAGAACCGGGCTCCAACAGGCCGAACGAATCCCCAGCTGTTGGTTGAGTAGTCGTGTCAAGGATCGCCCTTTGGACGGAAGGTTTCAGGGAACCGGTGACTGGCTGACTATCGGACTAGCAGCCCTCCGGACGTGCGTTTTTCGGCCGAGACTGGTGCGTTGCCTACGAGATCAACCGTCGGCTAAGTGCCGGTAGCATCAGGCGGATTGTGTGGCCTGGGGTTTGATAGTCGGACTATACTGCTCCATAAACCGCGCCGTTCTCTGCCTGCCCAAGCGCTGTGGGGTTGGAAGATGGAGTTACTGGCCAAGCACCGTATCTTCCAGACAACCGATCATGGCGACGGACAGGACTTCGCATCGCAAGTTTGGGAAAGGCATCACAGCAAGCTGAAGGGCAAGCAATTCGCCCTGGCCTG
>DATBMX010000017.1:0-19833 GCA_036554625.1 Aestuariivirgaceae bacterium | reverse complement strand
GCTGAGCAGATAGGAGGTGAAGGCAAGCTTCAATATGACAGGGTCCTCACCGAGACTCACCGCGATGGCAGGCAAAGACGTGGCGATCACGGTCGAATCGAGATTCTCCATGAAGAGGGCCGACGCCACCACCAAGGGAATGATTCTCTCCTGCCGCATCGCGTCTGGCTCCTAGGAGATGACGAAGTCCTCAGGCTTCCAATCGGGTTTGGGATATTGAGGGTCGAGGCGCTCGAGCGTTTGGCGAACGATGCGTCCAATGGCGTGGTTCCGCACCCAATTCCGGTCGGCTGGTATCACATGCCATGGCGCGTGCTCCGTCGAGCAGCGGGCAAGCATTGTCTCATAGGCGGCTCGGTAGTCAGGCCAGAGTTTCCTGTCCTCGAGATCGCCTGGATTGAACTTCCATTGCTTTTCGCGCTTGTGAAGGCGCTCATCGAAGCGCTGGCGCTGCTCATCCTTGGAAATGTGAAGCATGAATTTGAGAATCGCCGTGCCCGTCTCGCTCAAGTGCCGCTCGAAGCGGTTGATCTGCTCATAGCGCGCCTCGATCACGTCGGGTGCAGCAAGTTTCTTTACCTTGGCGATGAGCACATCCTCGTAGTGCGAACGGTTGAAGATGCCGATCATGCCCTTGGCGGGCACGGCCCTGTGGATGCGCCACAGGAAATCATGGGCAAGCTCGTCTGCGCTTGGCGCCTTGAAGGCAGTGACGACGACCCCGATGGGACCAGTGCGGTTGAACACCGCGCGAATAGCTCCGTCCTTGCCACTCGTGTCCGTTCCCTGCAGAACAACCAGAAGCGCTCTCGATCCCTCGGCGTAGAGGCGGTCCTGCAGTTTATCGATGGCTTCGGCATCCCTCTCCGTTTCGGCCTTTGCTTCCGCCTTGACAAGTCCTGCGGTGGCTCTTGGATCAATGCCACTGAGCAGAAGCTTGGCCCCCGGCTTCACCACCACGGCAGGTCCCGCTATGTCCTGTTTCGTCTTCATGCTGATGCTCTCCCGAGGCGCATACTGGCGCAAAGCCCTGACATGACCAACCATTGTGTGACCATTGGTCCCTGCCCGCGCGCGCTGGCAGAAACCCTCGCGAAAGAGCTTGAAGGACGCGAGAATCCTCCGCTCCGGTCCCTGAGCCTGTCGGAGACCGACGACATGGGGCAGTCCTGGCAGGTCGACGCTCACTATGGAAGCTCCGAAGAAGCCACGGCCGCAGCAATGCTGGCGCTGTCTGCAGGAGCGACGGCGAGCATGATCGGCTTCGCCACTCTCGAAGGAACGGACTGGGTTCGACGCTCCCTTGCGGGCCTCGCGCCGGTGCGCGCCGGTCGTTTCTTCGTGCATGGCAGTCATGATCGCGGTTGGCGGCCCCACAATGGCATCTCGATCGAGATCGACGCAGCCACGGCCTTCGGCACCGGCCACCACCCATCGACTCGCGGCTGCCTGCTCGCGCTCGATGAAACTGTGAGGCGGAGGTCGCCAAGGCGCATTCTCGATGTCGGTTGCGGCAGCGGCATCCTTTCCATCGCCGCCTCAAAGGCGACGCATCGCACGACAGTCGCCTGCGATATCGACGGCGAGGCCGTGCGCGTGACCAGGATCAACGGCAGGCTGAATGGCGCAAGCATTTTTGCTATTGAGGCCCAAGGGGTCTCCGAGCGGCAGATCGGGATCAAAGCACCCTATGATCTGATCATGGCGAACATTCTGGCGGGCCCCCTCAAGGATCTCGCCAATGATCTCGACGGCGTCGCCGCCTGCGATGGCGCGCTGATACTCTCCGGCCTCTTGTCAGATCAGCGGAAGGCTCTTGAAAGCCTCTACCGCGGGTTCGGCTTCGTTAGGCAACGATCGTGGGATTTGGAGGGCTGGAGCACGCTGCTGCTGAGACGTCAAAGGAGGAGACCACCGAGGTGATCTCCTCATTTTCTCACCAGCGGCGCGAGGTCGGCGCGGGCGCCGGACTTAGTTGCACTGCTCGCCCCAAACAAGGCGATGGATATCGCTGCGCGACACGCCGATGTCGGCCAGAAGCCGGTCGTCCAGAGCTTCGAGCTGGCTCGCCGCCCTGCTGCGCTTCACATATCTGACCACGCCATTCGCGATCCGGCCGACAAAATCCGGCACGAAGCGCAGCGTGGATCCATGATGCGTGCCGCTTCGGTTGATCGTAGTGCTGGTCATGGTAAGTCTCCTAGTTCGCTGCTCGGACCTTATGATCGCAGTCCGGCCGAGGTCCGTTCGGCGAGGACTGTGTTGCGTTGCACAAGCTATATAGCTGGAACACGGCGGCTTGTTAGAGGACGGCAGGCAGCTCATCCATGAGCCTATCGCATAGCTCCATTTACCATTCATTAACGAGCGTTATGAACTCATAAAAATCAATGATAAAAAGAGGTTCTCTCCTCAGGAATGCATTGAGACCACTTGGAAACAATAAAAAAATCAACGCCCACAGATGCGTCGCATTGCGTTTTTTGCAAATTAGATCGCCACCATAAAGCTATGCTTTTTCGCACTTGCAGCAAAGACTGGTTAACCATTGCGATGGTTTTCCAGCCGTTCTAAGGAAGCCCCGATGCTGCAATCATCGGAAAGCCCCGGTCCAGGCTTGCGAGAGGCGCGGGTCGCTGCGCTGCGCGCCGAACTCAAGCGCCAGGGCCTCGATGGCTTGATCATCCCGCGCCAAGACGAGTTCCAGGGTGAGTATGTGGCGCCTTATGCCGAGCGCCTGCGCTGGCTCACCGGCTTCAGCGGCTCCTGGGGCGTTGCCATCGTGCTCGAGGACAAGACCGCCATTTTCGTTGATGGGCGCTATACCGTCCAAGTGGCACAGCAGGTCGACGCAACGATCTTCTCCGCCCACCATCTGATCGACGAGCCTCCCCAGGAATGGCTGGAGAGAAACATCCGCAAGGACCAGGTGATCGGCTATGATCCCTGGCTTCTGTCGGCGGACCAGGCGAGCCGCTTCGCACGCGCATGCGCCAAAGCGGGCGCCGCGCTGAAGGCAAGCGAAACCAATCCGATCGACATGATTTGGGCCGACCGCCCGCCGCGCCCCTCAGGCGCCGTCGACGTGCAACCCACCCAATTCGCCGGTCGCACGCCTGTCGAAAAACTGGCCGACATGGGAAAAGCACTGGAGAGCAAAGGTGCCGATGCAGCGGTGATCACGCTTCCCGATTCCATCGCCTGGCTGTTCAATATCCGGGGACAGGATGTGCGCCATACGCCAGTAGTGCATGCGCAGGCCATTCTTCATCGGTCGGCAAAGGCAGTTCTTTTCATCGACAAGGCGCGCCTGCCAAACCACGTGCAGGACCATTTGTCGGCATCGGCCGATATCGAACCGCCTGCTGCATTTGCGGAAGCGCTGACCGCGCTGGGCCGCCAAAAGGCGAAGGTTCTCGTGGAACTCGTCTCTGCTCCCGACAAGGTGCGCGGTTCTCTGCAGGACAGCGGGGCAGAGATCGTCAATGCGCCCGATCCGACGATCCTGCCCAAGGCACGCAAGAATGCCGTCGAATGCGAAGGGGCCCGCAATGCCCATCGCCGCGACGGCGCCGCCATGGCGCGTTTCCTCCATTGGCTCAGCATTGCCGCGCCACAGGGCGGCTTGAGCGAGATCGACGTGGTCGAAAAACTGGCCGAGTTCCGCCAAACCACAGGCGCGTTGAAGGATCTGTCTTTCGAGACCATCGCCGGCGCCGGTCCCAACGCCGCCCTGCCCCACTACCATGTCGAGCGGCAATCGAGCCGCGCGATCGAAATGCACAGCATCCTTCTCGTCGACTCGGGCGGCCAGTACCAGGACGGCACGACCGATGTGACGCGCACCGTCATCGTCGGGGCTCCAACGCGCGAGATGAAGGACCGCTTCACCCGCGTGCTCAAGGGAATGATCGCCATGTCGGTCATTCGTTTTCCCAAGGGCACGACAGGCAGCCAGCTCGATGTGCTGGCGCGCGAAAGCCTGTGGAAGGCGGGGCTCGATTACGACCACGGCACCGGCCATGGCGTGGGCAGCTATCTCTCCGTTCACGAAGGACCGGCCCGGATCAACAAGACGGACCGCACCTCGCTCGAACCCGGCATGATCCTCTCCAATGAGCCGGGCTATTACAAGCCGGGCGAATACGGCATTCGCACCGAAAACCTGCTCCTCGTTCATGAACCGAAGCCGATCGAGAGAGGCGAGCGTCCCATGATGGGCTTCGAAACCTTGACCCTCGTGCCCATCGACCGCGCGCTCATGGATCTCGATCTGCTCAGGGCAGAGGAGCGCGCATGGATCGATGCCTATCATGCCCGCGTGCGCAGGGAGATCGGCCCGCTTCTCGAGGGCGCCGACGGCGATTGGCTCGAGAAGGCCTGCGCGCCTCTTGAAATTCCATCCGCGTCATTCACGAGCTTGACCCGCGAATCTGCCTGAGACGAGATGGCCGGATCACGTCCGGCCATGATGATATGTCGTCGAAAGGGAATTCACCCAAGAACCATGCGCAGCGTCACGACGCTGGCGATGCCGATGACCACCACCGCGATGATCGGCAGCCGCAGAATCGCAACGCCGGCCGTGATCGCCGCTGCCAGCGTCTCTGGCACGCCCGTGCCGATCACGGTCGGTGCGATCACCGACATGAGAATGGCGGCCGGCATGGCGTCGAGCGCCGCCTTCATGCGGCCCTTCACCTGCATGAAGCGCATCAATGCAAACCCCCCGATGCGCGTTGCATAGGTCGCCAGGGCCATGCCAGCGATGGCGAGGAGGGTGAGGGCGTCAGTCTCCATTGGCCTCATCGTGCGGATGCGCGAGGAGTGCTGCCGTTGTCACGCCGGCAAGGCCTCCGAGCGCGATGTACCAGGCGCCGGGCACGAGAATCTTGGTCAGTGCAGCGACAAGAGCGCTTGTCGCCAGCACCGCGCCGGTGCGGGGACCCTTCCAGAAGCCAGCCAGGATGGCGATGAACAGCGCAGAGAAGGCGAAATCGAAGCCATAGGCCGCGGGATCGCCGAGGCCTCTGCCGAGGATCGCGCCAATCAGCGTCGCGAGGAGCCAGTTCATCCATAGGGGAAGCCCCATGCCAAGGTAGTAAGACCAGCTCAAGGGCGCTGACAGCGCCCGCCGCTCGGCCAAGGCCCATACCTCGTCGACCAAGAGAAACATGAGCAGCGGCTGCATGGCCCTCGGCACATGACCGATATGGCGCGACAGCGATGCGCCCATAAGAACGTGCCTTATGTTGACCACGAAGATGGAGAAGGTGAGGAGCAGCCATGGCGCCGGCGTTCGCCACAGATCAAGCGCCACGAATTGCGCCGCACCGCCAAAGACGCTGGCGCTCGTGAGGCCGGCCTCCACTGGTGACAAGCCTTTCTTCACCGCCAGCGTGCCCCACAGCAGCCCTATCGGGAAGGCCGCGGCGAGGATAGGGAAGATATCGACGAAGCCCCGCCGGAACTCGCCCCGCTTGGAACGCGTCACGTGCGGCCGATGCGCGTCAACCATTCCGTCTCGTCGATCACTTCGACCCCGTGCTTTTGCGCGTCCTTGAGCTTGGAGCCTGCCCCCGGTCCCGCCACCACGATGTCGGTCTTCTTCGACACCGATCCAGCCACCTTGGCACCGAGCTGCTCCGCCATGGCCTTGGCTTCATCGCGCGTCATCTGCTCGAGCGCGCCTGTGAACACCACCGTCTTTCCCGAAACCGGCGAAGACGCGGCGACGCGCTCCAAAGGCCTGACCTCGATATGCTTCAGAAGTTGCTCCACCACGTCCACATTGTGCTCTTCGGCGAAGAATTCCGCGACGGCGCTGCCGACGATGGTTCCGATGCCTTCGATCTTGGTTAGCAGCTGGAAGGCCTGGCTTTCGCGCTCCTTTGCAGCCGCCTTCATCTGGGAGAGGAAATCCTTTGCGCTGTCATAGGCGCGAGCGAGCGAGCGCGCCGTCGTTTCGCCCACATGCCTGATGCCAAGCGCATAGATGAACCTGTCGAGAGGCACCGTGCGGCGCGCGTTGATGGCATTGAACAAATTCCGCGCGCTCGTCTCGCCCCAACCTTCGCGCGCCATGAGCCGCTTGACTGACTTGCGGTCACGCTCCTCCAGCGTAAAGATGTCGGGCGGCGATTGCAGAAGATCGTCGGCAAAGAATTCCTGGATGATCTTCTCGCCCAATCCCTCGATGTCAAAGGCGTGCCGTGACACGAAATGCCTTAATCGCTCGACCCGCTGCGCCGGGCAGATGAGGCCGCCCGTGCAGCGCCTTACCGCATCGAGCTTGCCCGTATTGGGATTGATCTCGCGGACCGCATGACTGCCACAGGCCGGACATTTGTCGGGAAAGCGATAGGGCCTGGCCTTGGCCGGCCGCTGCTCCGGCACGACACCCAGGATTTGCGGAATGACGTCGCCTGCCCGCTGCAGGATCACCGTGTCGCCGATGCGCACGTCCTTGCGCTGGATCTCGTCCTCATTATGGAGCGTGGCATTCTGCACCACGACCCCGCCGACCGTGACCGGCTTGAGGCGAGCCACCGGCGTCAAGGCGCCGGTCCGGCCGACTTGAATCTCGATGCCTTCGAGAATTGTCATGGCCTTGATGGCGGTGAACTTGTGCGCAAGCCCCCAGCGCGGTGCGCGCGAGATGAAGCCGAGCCGCTCCTGATAGTCTAGACGATTCACCTTGTAGACCACGCCGTCGATGTCAAAGCCGAGCCTGGCGCGCTCCTGCTCGATTTTCTGATAATGGGCGAGAAGCTGCGCAACATCGGCGCTCACGATCATGAGCTCGTTCACCGGTAGGCCCCAGCGCCTGAAAGCCTGGCAAACGCCATATTGCGTATCCGCCGGCAGCGGCTTCGCCACGCCCCATGTATAGGCATAGAACTTAAGAGGCCTTGCCGCCGTGATCTTGGGATCGAGCTGACGGAGCGAACCCGCCGCGGCATTGCGCGGATTGGCGAATGTCCGCCCACCCGCCTTCTCCTGCGCCGCGTTGAGCCTGAGGAAGTCCTCCTGCTGCATATAGATTTCGCCGCGAATGTCGATGGTCTCGGGAATATCGCGGCCCTTCAGCCGCTCGGGCACATTGTCGATCGTGCGCACATTGGCCGTGACCTTCTCTCCCTCAAAGCCATCGCCGCGCGTTGCCGCTTCAACGAGAACGCCGTCATCGTAGCGCAAAGAGATGGACAGGCCGTCGATCTTCGGCTCGGCCGTGAATTCGACAGACGCTTCGGCGCTGAGCTTGAGGAAACGCTTGACCCGCGCGATGAACTCCTCGACTTCCTCCACGGCGAAGGCGTTGCTGAGAGACAGCATGGGCACGCGGTGGCGCACCTTGCCGAATTTTTCCAGCGCCGCCGCACCGACCTTGACGGTTGGGCTCTCTGCGCTGCGAAGTTCGGGAAATCGCGCTTCGATCGTCTCCAGGCGCAACCTCATCGCATCATAATCAGCATCGGAAATGAGCGGCGCGTCTTCCTGATAGTACAGCCTGTCGTGCTCGGCGATTTCCTCCGCCAGCCGCCTGACCTGGGCCTTGGCCTGCGCCTTGGTCAGCTTGGCAACATCAGCTGTGGAATCCTTCTGCGCCATCGCGTCAGGCTCTTTGCGCCAGGAGCCGGTCGGCCTGTGCCCGCGCCTCATCCGTGACCGAGGCGCCCGAGAGCATGCGCGCGATCTCCTCCCGCCGGCTCTTGCTCGACAGAGGGTTGACCCGCGTGACCATGCGGGCGCCCCTGCCGCCGACCTCTTCCATCTTGGAGATCAGGAGATGGGTGTGGGCGCGAGCCGCAACCTGCGGGGAATGCGTAACGCAAAGCACCTGGAGCCCTTCCGCGAGCCGATAAAGCCGCGAGCCCATGGCATCGGCAACGGCCCCGCCGACGCCCGTGTCGATTTCATCGAAGATGAGCGTCGGCGCTGAGCCCTTCGCCGCGAGCACGACCTTCAGCGCAAGCATGAAGCGGGCAAGCTCGCCCCCTGATGCGATCCTCATGAGCGGCGCGAGCGGTGTGCCCGGATTGGCGGTGACGAGGAATTCGACCCTGTCGACGCCCTGCGGCCCGCGTTCGCGGCTGCCCTCGACGAGAGTATGAAATTTCGCCTGTTCGAGCTTGAGCGGCGGCAGCTCGGCCATGACTGCCTCATCGAGCTGCTTTGCCGCTCTCTTGCGGGCGGTGCTCAAATCCTCCGCCATCTTGTCATAGGTTGCGCACGCAGCCGCCTCGCTGTCGCCGAGCCGGCGCAGCAACTCACCCCCGTCGAAGATCGACTGCAGGTCGCTCTCAAACCGCTTCAGCAGTTCGGGCAGATCTGCGACCTGCACTCGGTGCTTGCGCGCGACCGCACGCAACGCAAAGAGCCGTTCCTCCGCCTTTTCGAGTTCGCGAGGGTCGAAGGAGAAGGCGTCTTCCGCCTCATCGATGGCGCGCTGCGCCTCGGCCATCTCGGTCAGAACCCGGTCGAGCGCGGCGCAAAGCGGATCGAGCTTGCCCAGGGCCTGCGGGCGCCTACGCTCGAGTTTCCGCAAAGCGGCATTCAATCTGCCGTCGAGCGTCCCGTCCCCCAGCAGGGCGTCGCGGGCTTCGGCGACCACAGCGGCGAATTGCTCTGCGTTCATCATCAGCTGCCGTCGCTCGGCGAGCGCCTCTGCCTCATCGCTGGCCGGCGCAAGCTCGCGCAGCTCCTTTACCGAATGCTCAAGGAAATCGCGCTCGGCTTCCGCCCGCCTGACGCGTTCGCGCTGCTCCTCGAGCGCCTGGCAGGCGCTGCGCCAGTCGTTCCATGCTCTCACGACTCGCGCCGCCTTGCTCTCGAGCACGCCATAGGCATCGAGCAGGTCGCGGTGTCGCGCCACATCGACGAGCGCCCGGTCGTCGTGCTGTCCGTGTATCTCGGCAAGCAGCGCCCCCACCTGCCGCAGCATGGTCACGCTCACCGGCTGTTCGTTGATGATGGCGCGCGATTTTCCATCGGCGCTCTGGATGCGCCGGATGACGAGCTCGCCCTCGACGTCCACGCCCTGCTCCGCCAAGAGTTCAAGGACGCGATGATCTCTGGGCAAGGAAAAGGAAGCGGTGACGATGCCTTTATCCTCATTCGTCCTCACGAGAGAACTGTCGCCGCGCGCGCCCAGCGCCAGCCCCAACGCATCGAGCAGGATCGATTTGCCGGCACCCGTTTCGCCCGAGAGCACGCTCAAGCCCTTGTCGAAGCTCAGGTCCAGTTTCTCAATGAGAACAATGTCTCGGATGGAGAGCGCCGTCAGCATGGCGCCTCTTATAAATGATTTGCCAAGGAGCTAAAACGGAGTCACCGCCCGCACGGCCTTGCTGATCCAGGATTCGCGGTTCTCCTCGGGCGCGATGCCGCCGCTCTCCAGCAAGGAGTAGGCGTCCTTGTACCATTGGCTGTTCGGGTAATTGTGGCCGAGCACCGCAGCTGCCGTCTGGGCTTCCGATTGCACGCCGAGGGCGTAGTAGGCTTCCGTCAGCCGGTAGAGCGCCTCGGGCGCCTGCGAGGTCGTCTGATATTTGACGATGACGGTCCGAAACCGGTTGATCGAGGCGACATAGGCCCGCTTCTTCAGATAATAGCGGCCAACTTCCATTTCCTTGCCGGCAAGAAGATCGCGAGCAAGCACCGCCTTGGCCTCGGCATCGCGCGCATAGGCCGTGCCAGGGAACCGGCGGCTTATCTCCTCGAGCCCTGCCAGCGCCTTTTCGGTCGTCGACTGGTCGCGCTTCACGTCCATGATCTGCTCATAATGGCAGAGCGCGACGAGGTAGTAAGCGTAGGGCGTGTCCTTGTGACCGGGATGCAGGGTGATGAACCGCTCGGCGGCGGCGATCGCATCGGCATAGGCGTTGCGCTGATAATGGGAGAACGCGGCCATGAGAATGGCCTTGGTGGCAAGGCCGGAATAGGGATGCTGGCGCTCGACCTCCTCGAACTGCTTGGCGGCCGTCTTGTAATGCTTGACTTTGAGCTGATCGAGCCCCTTGTTGTAAAGGTCCGCCACAGGTTCCGTCTTGTCAGCAAGGGTCAGATCAGGCGAGACGCTTCCACTCTTGCCGGTGCCGACGCCCGACGGCTCAGCCGTCGTGCTCGTGGTCGGCGGATCGTCGCCGAGCAGGTTGGGCAACCCGCTGCAGGCCTGAAGGCCGAGGCCGACGGCCATCATAGCGGCCAAAAACCGGAGCCGGCCGCCAAAATTGCCTGCGGATTTCAAGCTGACGCTGCCCAAAGTCATCCTGCCCTATGACTGCCGCGTCTGGATTAAGATGTCAAACCGGGCGCTTTTGTGACCTTGGTGCAGGCTTGGGCGCTGCTCTTTCCTGCGTCATAGCCGTGCTTGACACTGCCATCTCTACGCAACCTGGCAGATCACCGGGTCTTCGCCCGGTGGTGACGAAGTGGAGGGCGCCGGAATGACGATGAAAATATGAGAGATCACTGAAACCAAAAAGGGCAGGCCTGGCAGCTCGAATGAGCCGCCGAGCCTGACCTTCCCCTCAATCGTTCTGACTTAGCTCGTCTGCCGTCTGAGGAAAGCCGGTATTTCCAGCTCGTCGTCATCGAGCGTCGGATCGATCTGGATGTTGGCGTTGGGGGTGCTTTGCGCCTTGTTCTCCTCGGCCGCGCGCGGCTTGGCGCGCTGGACCGGTTTTGCCGAGATAGTCGGTTCCTTGCTCAATTGCGTCTCTGCCTCTGACTGGTCCTTGCGCGAGAGACCGCTGGCGATCCTCTCGAAAAGACCTTTTCTCTTCTGCTGTGACTGTTCGGCGATTTCGCCGATCCGGTTTTGCTGCGCCTGGATTTGACGCTGTGCATGCGGAGGAAACTCGTCGATCGACGGCATGCGCGGATGCAGCCGCTGCGCCCTTGGAAGCGAGCGCTGGAGCCGCGCTGCGGACTGATCCAGCTCCTCCGGCGCATAGGCGCCCGCATCGTCAGGAGCGTTCTCTGCCCCCTCAACGGCGGCCGAAAGCTCAGGATTATCGAGGCTCAGGCGCGGCGGCGCGGAGACGGCTCTCGACTTCGCCGCCATGCGGAATTCCGTTGGCCGCTTCACCGGAATGGGCTGCCTGCCGGTGAAGCCGTAAAGCGCCGTGCGCTTCGTCTGAGGGGCGGAGGACAAGTCGGAAGACTCTTCGAAACTGATGCTGGCCGCCTTGGCGAGCGCTTCCTGTGACAGGCCGGTCGCGACAACGGAAACGCGCATCGTGCCCTCCAGGGCTTCGTCGAACGTCGCGCCGAGGATGATGTTGGCTTCCGGATCCACTTCCTCGCGAATGCGGGTTGCAGCCTCGTCCACCTCGTAGAGCGTGAGGTCGGGCCCGCCGGTGATCGAGATGAGCAGGCCCCGAGCGCCCCGCATCGACACGTCGTCAAGCAGGGGATTGGAAATCGCCGCCTCTGCCGCTTCGATCGCTCGCTTCTCGCCTGTCGCCTCGCCGGTGCCCATCATCGCCTTGCCCATCTCGCTCATGATGGCTCGCACGTCGGCGAAATCGAGATTGATGAGACCTTCCTTGGTCATGAGTTCGGTGATGCTGGCAACGCCCGAATAGAGCACCTGATCGGCCATGGCGAAGGCCGCGGCGAAGGTGGTCTTCTCATTGGCGACGCGGAACAGGTTCTGGTTGGGAATGACGATCAGCGTGTCCACGCTTTTGGCAAGCTGTTCGATACCGCGCTCGGCGGCCATCATGCGTCTCTGGCCTTCGAAGTGGAACGGCTTCGTGACCACGCCGACGGTGAGGATGCCTTGTTCCTTCGAGGCCCGCGCGATGACGGGGGCCGCGCCCGTGCCGGTGCCGCCGCCCATGCCCGCGGTGATGAACACCATATGGGCGCCGGCGAGATGATCCATGATTTCGGGCAGCGCCTCTTCCGCCGCGGCCGCGCCGACCTGCGGCTGCGAGCCTGCGCCAAGCCCCTGCGTGAGCGCCGTTCCCATCTGGATCCGGCGCGTGGCCGCATTGTGCTGCATCGCCTGGGCATCGGTATTGGCAATGACGAATTCGACGCCTTCGAGCCCGGACTCGATCATGTTGTTGACAGCGTTGCCGCCAGCGCCGCCAACCCCAAAGACCGTGATGCGGGGTTTGAGCTCAGAAAGATTTGGCACGGTGAGATTGATCGTCATTGTCCGGCGTCCGTTGCTTCCCCGCGATCATCTTTGTTACTCAAGTGATAACAAAAGGTTAACAAAATATTCATGCTTCCCAAAAAGCTTCAAGTGGTGCGCTTTCCTCTCCGTCAATGCGCGGGCATGGCCAAGCCCGGCCATGACGTTCCAGCACGCATCACAACGGAACAAACAGGCAGGCCACTGCACCTCTCGAATACGAAGCGGCGGCCGTCCTTGAAGGAACAGCCGCCGCTTGCCGCCACACGCGGACCAAGAGCCTCAGGTCCGCCGCACGTTCAGGGTCTCAGAAACTTTCCTTGATCCACTTCCCAACCCTTGAAAGGTAGTTGCCTCCTGGCGGTCTGTTCTGCTCGACGCCCGGTGCACCCATATGCCGGTCCGGCTTCAGAGCATAGTCAAGCAGACCCGCAGCCACCGAAAACGAGGGGCTACGCGCACTTTCAGGCATGGCATGATTCGGTCCGTGCGCGCCACTGCGAACTGGCATGTTGAGAATCTGCGCGGCCACTTCCCGCATGCCGGTCAGCTGGCTCGCCCCGCCGCCGATCACCACCCGATTGCCGGCGAGATGGCCGAAGGGCGAGGCGGCAATCCGAGCCCGCACGAATTCCAGGATTTCCTCGGCGCGCGGCCTGATGATGGTCACCAGGGCCGAGCGTGGCACTTGATGGATCTTGTCAACGCCCCGCTCGCCCAGGAGCGGCACGGCAAGATATTCCCGCTCGTCGTTCATCGCCGGAAGCGCCGAGCCGTAGAGCGTCTTCATTCTCTCGGCATGAGCGAGGCTCGTCGACAGGCCGCGCGCGATGTCGTTCGTGATATGTTGCCCGCCAAGCGGCACGACATCGGCAAAGATGAGCTTGCCCTCGTGGAAAACGGCAATCCCCGTCGTACCGCCGCCCATTTCAATGTAGACCGAGCCGAGCAGGATTTCGTCTTCGACAAGAACCGACCGCGCCCCTGCATAAGGAGCGATGACATAGTCGGCGATCTCCAGATGGCAGCGGCCGACGGCGAGCGCGAGATTGCTGAGGGGTCCCGGTTCGACAGTCACCGCGTTCATTTCGACCGCGAGACTTTGGCCAAACATCCCCAAGGGTTCGCGCACGCCATGCGCCTCATCGATGTTGTACTGAACGGGAGCCGTATGCAGGACGATGCGCCGGCCCGGAGCGAGCCTCTGCAACGCGGACGAGATCGCGCGCTGCTTGTCGACCGGACCCACATCGCTCGTCATGATGCGCGTTTCGCCGAACAGGGTTTCGCAGCGCGGCCGTCCTCCGGCCACGCTCAGGATCACTTCCTTGATCGTCCTCCCCGCCATGCGCTCAGCCGCATCCACGCATAGGCGGATGCCCCGCTCGGCCTCCTCCATGTCGATGATCACGCCGGCCCTCACGCCACGGGAGGCCTGATGGCCGAAACCGCGAATCCTGAGCTCGGCCGGCCGCTCACCCGCGTGCCGCGGCGCAGCGGCTTCAGCGATCAGACAGCAGATTTTCGTCGTGCCGATGTCGAGCGCGGCGATGAAACGGCTTTCGTCGGAGGCGGCCGGACGCCCGCCGCTCGACCTGCCGGAATTGAACTGCACCACGCCCATGCCTCACCACAGCCCGTTGCGGCCAGCCAATCAATTGTGGCTGACCTTCACACTTTCCCCCTCAGCCTCATCCTTCGCTATTTGCGGGATGATGATCGCCTGCTCCGCCATTCTGAGATCGATGCTGAGAATGCCTTTCGACAGAACCCCGTGCCTCAAGTCCATGTCCTCGATCCAGCTTAGCGCCTGCTCGACCCCTTCCTCCGGCAACGCGACCCTCACCTGATTGGCGAAATAAAGCGTCCAACGCCTCTCGCCCACACGCGCCGCCGCTTTCAGTTTCGCTCGTAGTGCAGAGTGTGATTCAAGCTGGGTAAACAGCTGGTAAACGGCCTTCTGGGCGCCAGCCCCCGTTACCAGCGGCAATTCTTTCGCGAACTGCACCGCATCGAAGCTCATGGCGGCGCCCGTGCGGTCGATGACGTAGTAGCGCCCCCCATTCTGCCAAATCGCAAAGGGCTCCCGCTCGACGATGTCGATCTCGAGGATATTGGGGAAGACGCGCCGAACTTTAGCCTGCTCGATCCAGTCGATGTTCTCGAGAAGCTTGCCTGCTGTCTCGGCATTGAAGCCGACAAGGGGGCTTCCCGCCTCAACACCGAGTGCGGCCAGCACTTTGTCAGGGTTTTGCCGCCTGAGGCCGGCGATGCGTATGGTTTGCGCCGAATAGCCGAAAATCGGGGCTATGCGCCCGAGCACCGTCTTCTGCGGGTTGGCATTCACGTCAAGATGCCGCCCCTCGACCAGCCCGAGAGCGATCGTTCCGAACAGAAAGAGACATGCCGCGCCTCTCGCCAGGGCGCGCAGCGCAAGATGATCGCCCCAGCGCCACAGCGTTGCGCCGAAGCGGCGCTTGCGCCGATAGCTGCGTAGAGGAAGATGGCGGCTCATCACGTCACCTGCTGGTCGAGGCATCATTCACCATCCAGGTGACGAGCTGCTCGAAGCTGTGTCCGGCGTGGGCGGCAAGCTCCGGCACGAGGGAGGTCGAAGTCATGCCAGGCTGGGTATTGACCTCAAGTATGATGACTTCCTGCTCGCCGCCGGGCGTGTCGTTGTAACGGAAATCGGCACGGCTTATGCCGCGGCAGCCAAGCGCGTGATGCGCCATGAGTGCAAGATGCTGGACTCGGCGGTATATGTCGGGGGGCACCTGAGCGGGAAGGACGTGATTGGAACCACCCGGCGAATATTTGGCCTCATAGTCATAGAAGCCGACCCGGGGAATGATTTCGATGACTCCCAGCGCAACGTCGCCCATAACGGCGCAAGTCAGCTCCCGTCCCGGGATGAAGCGCTCGACCATCACCTTGTCGCCGTAAAGCTTGCGGTCGCTCGCGAGAGTCGTCACGGGCCCATTGGCGCCCACTGGCACGATGTGAACGCCCACGCTTGAACCTTCGGCAACCGGCTTCACCACATAGGGTAAGGGCATGGGATGAGCGGCGGCGGCCTTTTCCACTTCGACGAGCAGGCTTTCAGCCACGGGAATGGCGGCCGCGTGAAAGATCGCCTTCGATTTCTCCTTGTTCATGGCCATGGCCGAGGCAAGGACGCCCGAATGCGTATAGGGAATCTCCAGAGTCTCGAAGATTCCCTGAACCGTGCCATCCTCGCCCCATTTGCCGTGCAGCGCATTGAACACGACGTCAGGCCGAAGCTCGTGGAGGATTTCGGCGACGTTGCGCTTGGCGTCGATCAAGGTGACGCGAAACTTCGCCTCTTCCAGTGCACGCGCGCAGGCCTCGCCCGAGCGCAAGCTCACCTCCCGCTCGGCCGACCAGCCGCCCATCAAAACGGCAACACTGGTTTCTCTTGGAACTCTCATTGAACTGCTTACGCCGCGATCCCGATGCGTTTGATTTCCCATTCAAGCTCGACACCCGAGGTCTCGAGAACGCGCCGACGCACCGTCTCTCCCAAATCTTCGAGCTGCGTTGCCGTGGCGCCCCCTTCGTTGATGAGGAAATTGCAGTGCAGCTCCGACACTTTCGCGGGGCCGATCGAGAAGCCGCGCAAGCCTGCCTGGTCGATCAACTGCCATGCCTTGGCGCCAGGCGGGTTCTTGAAGGTCGAGCCCCCGGTCCGAGTCTTGACCGGCTGCGTCGATTCCCGTCGCGCGGTGATTTCCTCCATTGCCTGGGCGATTTCCGCTGCGTCGCCCTTTTCCCCCTGAAGGAGCGCTGAGGTGAAGATGATGTCCTCAGGGGCGCCGCAATGACGGTAGCCGTAACGCATCTCCTTGTTCGACAGCACGAGCTTGCGTCCCCTCCGGTCCAGTCCGCGCGCTTCGATAAGAACGTCCTTGGTCTCCCCCCCATAGGCGCCGCCGTTCATGCGAAGAGCGCCGCCTATCGTGCCGGGGATACCTCTCAAAAACGTTAATCCGCCTATGCCCTTATCCAGCGCGAAACGTGCAACCTTGACGTCCGGCACCGCCGCTCCGGCGAGGACGCGGTTGGGATCGACCGCCTCGAGCTGACCAAAGCCGCGGCCGAGCCGCACGACAACGCCTTTCACTCCGCCGTCGCGCACCAGGAGATTGGAGCCGACACCCACTGGATAGACGGGGACGCTCTCGTCCACCTGAGCGAGAAAGGCCGAAAGATCCTCCTCATCCGCGGGTGCGAACAGCACTTCAGCCGGCCCCCCTGTCCGGAACCAGGTGAGGTCGGCCATCGGCACATCGGCCTCAAGACGCCCCCGCACCTTCGGAAGCCGCGCGATGAGGTCCTCCCCATCGACCCTCTTGTTCATAAGCTGGCCCGTTTGGCGTCCAGTTCCGCCAATTGAGAGGGCAGTGCATAGGCCCATTGCGTGATCGTTCCGGCGCCCAGGCAAACGACGAGATCGCCCGGCGAAACCGACGCTCGGACGATGCCCGGCAATTCCTCGGCGCTGTCGATGCGCAGCACCTGCCGGTGGCCGCGGTCACGCAGGCCCTCCGCCAGCGCTTCATGGGTGGCCCCGGCGATGGGAGCTTCGCCTGCCGGATAGACAGGCGCCACCACGACGGCATCAGCGTCATTGAAGCAGGCGCAGAATTCGTCGAAGAGATTGGCAAGTCTCGTGTAGCGATGCGGCTGCACCACCGCGATCACGCGGCCCTTGCCCACCGTTCGCGCCGCCTTGAGCACCGCGGCGATTTCCACCGGGTGATGGCCATAGTCGTCGAAAACATCAACGCCATTGTGAGAGCCCGTGCGCGTGAAGCGGCGCTTCACGCCCGCAAAACCCTTGAGACCCGACTTGATCTGGGCCTCTCCGACGCCGAGCTCGCTCGCAACGGCGATTGCCGCAGTGGCATTGAGCGCATTGTGATCCCCGGGCATGGCGAGGCGGAGGTCGCTGAGCACGCGCACGCTGCCGCTGCGGCGATCGGACAGAACGACGTTGAACCGGCTTTCCCCATCCACATATTCGATCTCGGCGAGCCGAGCGTCCGCCTGAGGGCTGCGCCCATAGGTGATGATCTGCCGGTCGCGCACCCGGCCGATCAGCGCCTGCACCTCGGGATGGTCGATGCACATCACGGCAAATCCGTAGAAGGGGATATTCTCGACGAAGGCGAGATAGGCCTGCCGCGCGGCATCGAAGCTTCCATAATGATCGAGATGTTCGGGATCGATATTGGTCACGATCACCACGTCGGCGGGCAGCTTGACGAAGGTTCCATCCGATTCATCCGACTCAACCACCATCCAGTCGCCGCTGCCGAGGCGCGCGTTCGTGCCATAGGCATTGATGATGCCGCCGTTGATCACCGTGGGATCAAAGCCGCCGGCATCGAGGAGTGCCGCCACCATCGAGGTCGTCGTCGTCTTGCCATGCGTGCCGCCGACGGCGACGCAGGATTTGAAGCGCATGAGCTCGGCCAGCATCTCCGCGCGCCGTACGATCGGCAGGAGCAGCGTCCGCGCTCCCTGGAGCTCGGGATTGTCTTCCTTCACGGCAGAGGACACCACGACGACCTGCGCGTCCTTAAGGTTCGCCGCGGCATGAGCAATGGTCACCTCGATGCCGAGTTTTCTCAAGCGCGCGGTGTTGTAGTTCTCAGCAAGATCGGAACCCTGCACCTTGTAGCCCAGCGTCATCATCACTTCCGCGATGCCGCTCATGCCGATGCCGCCGATGCCGATGAAATGAATGGGTCCGACGTCACGGGGTAGTTTCATGGCTCAAACTCGCATTTTCCGGGATGAATGATGCAATTGGCGCGGCGAGCCCTTCCACCACATCGGCGAGACGGCTCGCCGCGTCGGGCCTGCCCTGTTCGAGAGCGGCTCTTGCCGCGCTCGCGAGGTCTCCCTCGTGATAGCGCAAATGGGTGATCGTCGCTGCAAGCGTTTCTGCGGTGAGATCCGCTTGCGGCATGAGCCACCCTCCTCCTGCCGAGGCGAAACTATCGGCGTTGCGCAGCTGATCGTTGTCCACGGAGTGCGGCAAGGGCACGAGGATCGCGGGCCTGCCAATGACGGAGAGCTCTGCCACCGTGGATGCGCCCGATCGCGCGATGACGAGATGCGCCTCCGCCATCTTTTTCGGCAAGTCGGGGAAGAATGGCGCAACCTGGTTTTCAATCCCAAGCTCGTCATATTTCGCCTTCACCTGCTTAGCGTCCTCGACCCGGCATTGCTGCACGATGCTGAGCTTTCGCCGCAGGGCGCCAGGCAACTCCGCTGCTGCTGTCGGCATGATCTCCGAGAAGAAACGCGCGCCCTGGCTGCCGCCGAAGACGAGCAGGCGAAATGTTCTCTCCGGCGATGCCGGCTCATATCTCGCGCCGGCAAGCTTCAGCACCTGCAGCCGCACGGGATTGCCGGTGAACTGCACCTTGGCCGCGAGATCGGGAGGCAGACTGGCCATGCGAGAGAAGGAGGAGGCGATGACGGAAGCCCGGCTCGCCATGGCGCGATTGGCGCGGCCAAGCACTGCATTGGCTTCATGGATGATGATTGGCAGGCGCAGCCGCGCCGCCGCGGCGACGGGAGGGAAGGATGGATAGCCACCGAAGCCGACGACGGCCTTGGGCCTGAGCTCGAGAAGAATGGTTTTTGCGAGCTGGTAACCTTTCCACAGCCGCCATGCCCGTTGCGGCAGCTTCCATGGGCTGCCCAGGCTGATGGTGGCGGAAGGAATGTCATAAATGCGCTGGGCCGGAAAATCAGCGCCATAGTCGCGCACACGCCCGTCCGTCATCAGGTGAATGCCGTAGCCGCGCCGCGCGAGTTCTTCGGCAAGCGCTTGCGCGGGGAACAGATGTCCCCCCGTGCCACCGGCGGCCAGGACGACCCTATCCTCCCTCTCGCTGTTTGAAGCCGTCATGCCGATGCCTCTTCTAGGTGCCCTGTGCCTTCACCATCGACTTCAACTCGGCGCGCGGGCGCCAGCGTCCGAAGACGAGAACCATGCCCATACCGTAGGCCATGGAAACAAGCGAGGAGCCACCATAGGAAATGAAAGGCAGGGTCATGCCCTTCGCCGGCATCAGAGACAGGTTGACGGCAATGTTGATGACCGCCTGCAGCCCGAACACCGATATGAGACCGGTGAGCGCCAATGCGTTGAAGCCGTCGCGCTCCTCGAGAGCCCGGAAGAGCACGCGCATGATGATGAACAGGAACAGGCCCAACATCGCAGCGCCGGCGACAAAGCCGAACTCCTCGCCCAGTACCGAGAAGATGAAATCAGAATGCGCGTCGGGAAGCGTCTGCTTTGCTTCGCCGCCGCCGGGACCGGTGCCAAACAGGCCGCCGTTGTTGAAAGCCTTGGTTGCCGTGTCGATCTGGAACGTGTCGCCCTTGTCCGGGCTGAAGAACCGGTCGATGCGCGAGGCCACATGCGGCAGAAGGCGATAGGCAAGGAAAACTCCGGCAAGACCCAGCGCAAAGAGACCAAGCGCCGTGACCCAGGGAATGCCATAGGTCAGGAGCATCAGCGCGAAAACAGCCGCCAGGAGCGCCGCCTGGCCGAAGTCCGGCTGGGCTGCGAGGCCGGCGATGATCGTGGCAAACAGCAGACTCGCGAGAAGGAGCCCCGGCATCTCGGGTCTCTTCGC
>DATBMX010000148.1:0-6579 GCA_036554625.1 Aestuariivirgaceae bacterium | reverse complement strand
GTCTTCCACAAGGCGGGGCTGATCCCAGAGCGGCTCGCGGCTGGCGACATGGGGAATGCTGCGCGTCGAATAAACGTCGCTGGGTAGCCATTCGAGTGTTCCGGCTTTCCATGGATTTCCGGCGACGCCGAACGTGCGGCGAAACTTGAACGCTAGGTCAATGAGGAAGAGCAAAATGCCTGCCGCCAGGATATATGCGCCTATTGTCGATAGGGCGTTGAGCCCACCCCATCCAAGATCGTCTGGATAGGTCCATATGCGGCGCGGCATTCCCATGAGGCCGGTTACGTGCATCGGAAAAAAGCTCAGATTGAAACCGACGAACATGAGCCAGAACACCCATCGGCCGAGTCGTTCAGAGAGCCGACGTCTGCTGACCAGGGGCATCCAGTAGTAGACTGTTGCAAACAGCGGGAAGACCATGCCCCCAACCAAGACATAGTGGAAATGCGCCACGACGAAATAGGTGTCATGCACCTGGAAATCAAAAGGCACCATTGCAACCATAACCCCCGACAGGCCGCCGATGGTGAAGATCACAAGAAAGCCAAGAACAAACAGCGACGCTGTGGTGATTCGGAATTTCCCGCGGCCAGCGGCTATCGTCGCAATCCATGAAAACACCTGAATGCCGGAAGGAATCGCGACTGCCATGCTGGCGGCGGAAAAGAAAGCGAGGCTCAATGCCGGGAGGCCTGTGGTGAACATATGATGAACCCAAAGGCCGAAACTGAAGAAACCGGTGGCGATGAGCGCGACAACGATGAGTCGGTATCCGACGAGCGGCGTCTGCGCCATGGTTGGTACGATCATCGACACGAGTCCCGCCGCGGGAAGGAAAATGATATAGACTTCCGGGTGGCCGAAAAACCAGAAGAGATGCTGCCAAAGCAGAGCATCACCGCCCTTTTCGGCAGTGAAGAAGGGCCAACCGAACGCACGCTCGACTTCGAGCAGAATGGTGGCGAGGATTATTGCCGGAAAGGCGAACACGATCATGCCGGCGAAGATCAGCATGGACCAGGCATAGAGCGGCATTCTGGCGAGCGACATGCCAGGCGGACGCGTGCGCAGCACGCCGATGAGAATTTCGACAGCCCCGGCGATTGCCGAGATCTCGATGAAGCCAATACCCAGCAGCCAGAAATCGGCGCCGTATCCAGGTGAGTACTGGGTGAGCGTCAATGGCGGATACATGAACCATCCACCGCTCGGCGCCATATCATAGAAAAGGGTGGAGAAGAAGACTAGGCCGCCTATGACATAGGCCCAGATTGCAAAGGCGCTGAGGCGTGGGAAGGGAAGATCGCGCGCCGCGAGCATTTGCGGCAGGAGCATGACGGCAAGCGCTTCCACCGCCGGCACCGCGAACAGGAACATCATCGTGGTGCCGTGAACTGTAAAAATCTGGTTATAGAGTTCCTGGTCGAGAAATCTGTTATTGGAGATGGCTAGCTGCGTGCGCATGAGAAGCGCGAGCACGCCCGCCATGACAAAGAACAGCAAAGCCGCCCCGAGATACCAGACGCCTACGACCATGTTGTTCACGTCGGTCGGCCTTCGCCAGCCGGTGGGCGACGCCCAGATGCGCTTAAGCTCCTCACGTTCCTTCGTCGGCCTAGGCGTTTCGCTGGGCAGCGCCGGCGCCCTATCGTTGTTCACTTGAGGCTGGCCAGGTAGGCGGAGAGCGCCGTGAGCTCGCCTTTGGCGAACTGGCGGAATGGGGGCATGCGGTTCTCCGGCTTGATGTGTTGGTTGTCGACTATCCAGCGTGCGAAAGAGGATGCGTCATTCGGCAATGTCGCCGCCGCCAAAGACCGCCTGCTCGCTACGTGGGTCAAATCGGGACCGATCGTCCCGCCGGCTCCGATGCCTCGTATCGTATGACATCCAGCGCAACCGGCAGCGAGGAAAAGCTCTCTGCCACGGCGCTCAGTCGGGTTGGAAGGCGGCAATGCCGGAGCAGTTTGACTCAACAACCATGCCTTGAACGCCGGCTGCTCAAGCGCCACGACATAAATCGACATGAGGGCATGGGGGCCCCCACAGTATTCCGCACACTGGCCGCGACTCACGCCCGGGCTACTGGCCTGCAAATGCAGAAGGGTTTTGCGTCCCGGTATCATATCAAGCTTGCCGGCAAGCTTCGGGACCCAGAAGCTGTGGATCACATCGGCGGAGGTGAGTTCCAGGGCGACCGGCACGCCGACGGGAATGTAAAGCTCATTGGCCGTCTCCAGCCGCTTTCCCTCCGCCATGACGTAGCCGATACGCCACCACCACTGCTCACCGAGAATGGAAACGTCCAGTTTCGCATCGGCAGGAGCGATGGAGTTCGCCCGCGTCAGCAGAAACCCAAGCAGCAGCAGCACTGTCAGCACGGTGACAGGCAGAACAATGCCGCCGGCAATCACGAAAGTCTCCCCGGCGAGCCATCGCCACAAACGACTTCCTGAAAGGGCTGCCCAAAGAAGCGCGACAATCAACGTGACGATTGCGGCAGCGCCCATGGTCAACAACCAGAACAACCCAAATATGCGCTGGGCCTCGGGGCCTTGAGGCGCGAGCACGGATTGTATGCCTTGGCCTTCGCATGCCCCTAAAAGGACGCAGAGAGGGATGCAGACGACCAGCCTCAGTAGAAGGCGATCGCTCACGGCTCTCGCCCGATCGACGCTTCGGCGGGACCAGGAGTCAGCTGCTCAAAAAACTTGGCCGCATCCTTGATGTCGCGGGACGTGAGCCGGCGGGCGATCGTCGTCATGATCGCGCCTTGCGCCGTTTGATTCCTGAGCCCCGCCTTGAACAGCAGTAACTGCTGTATGAGGTATTCCTGATATTGCCCGGCCAGCCTTGGGTAGCTTGGCAGCGATTTTTCTCCATGGCATGCAAGACATGGCGGAACGCCAGCTTTTGGAGTCCCCGCTGTGGCCAGCGCATGGCCGCGCTCGATTTCTGGCGAGGCATCGTTGCGCCGCGATGCGGAGCGGCGTGTAAGACCGGCGTAATAGCTCGACAATTGCTCTAGCTCCTGCTCATCGAGCTCGGCGGCGACCGGCTGCATGATGCCGCTTTGGCGCTGACCTGCGGCGTAGTCCTTCAACGCGATCTTGAGATAATCGGGCGATTGTGCAGCAAGTTTCGGCACCAGCCGGCTTTGCGGAGATGCCGTTTCGCCGTCATGGCAGCGCGCGCAGGCGGAAATAGCCGCGGCGTCGGTGCCAAAGTCGATAATTTCGCGCGCCATTCGAGTGTCTTGGTCGGCGTTGCCAAGAGCCAGAGAACGGTATTCCGTGGCATCGGTTGTGGGCAATCGGCGCAGGAATGCAACGACCGCCCAAACTTCGTCGTCCCTGCCGGAAGCAACCCATGCCGGCATCCCTGTGTATTTGACGCCATTCTTCACAATCCAGAAAAGTTCTTCCGCCGACCAGGTGTATACGGCCGAGGGGAGATGCGTTGGTTGAGGCAGCATGTGCCGCACTATCGGATTTTTCGGATCCCCAGGAGCGCCATGACAAGGCGCACATCCTCCCTGATAGTGGCTCGCCCCCAGCCGTATCATATGGACATCGTTTAGCGGCGGAACGCGCAGGTGCCAGCTGTGCGTCTTCACGGACTGGCGCATCGCCACCTCGAGAATTTTTGCGGTTAGAGCGAAATGACCCCGGCTGGCAGCAACGTTGTATACTCCTGACCAAATGAGAAGTGCTGCCGCGACACCCGCGCCAAGGACTGCGATCAAAATCCAAACAGCTATTCTCAGCCACGATCGTTTGCGAATCACTATCATCTGCTCTTGCAGGAGGCGACGCTTTTCGTCTCGGGCACCCAACCCACATGATCAGGACGTGCCATTTCGCGCACCCACTTTGCGGCCATAATGACCCCGGCGAGAACATATGTCGGAGGACAGGCGAGGAGCATAAGCAGACCGGCCACTTGCTGATCGTTCAGAGCGGTAGCCGCGTGACCGTGAGTCAAATGGACGTCAGAGTAAAGACTGACGGGAGCAAACAGCAGCAGCACACCAAGAAGACAGTAAAGCTTGCTGGTCAGGAGGAGTGCCAGTATTGCCCGCCAAAGATCTGCGTTGCGTTGGGAAAGCACAGCAAACCAAAAGATCGCAGCAGACGCAAAGAGGCTGAACTGCATGATCCCATGCAGGAGGGCGCTGTCCAGCGCCCGCTCCAGAACCGAGGGCGCGTGCCACGCCCACAACAACGCAATTTGAATCAATGTCGCAAGCGCAAGTCCGCAGCCACCGATGCGAAAGGATTCAAGAACCGAACGCGCCTGCGCGGCAGCGATTGGAGCAGCAGCATTCATGAGCAGCACATGCAGGCCCATGTGAACAGCCAGGGACGAGACAATCAAGTTTTGAGTTGACATTATCCCCGGCTCGAAGCGCTAAACACTCATTCGCGGGCCGCAGACTGCGGCCGGGACAATGTCCCCCAACGAAAAAGCTCGAAAGAAGTTCCGCACAAATCCGGAACTTCTTTCATGTTTTCTTGTTTGGCTGTGGTGAGTTTGATCATCCGAGCGGCCCATCGGTGGCCGGTGAGGAGTTGAAGCGCCCCGGTGAGTTTTCGTCCGTGCTCAAAGGCGTTTTGATCGGGTTGGCCGTGGTGCTGGTGGCGGCAATAGCCGCTTTCGGCCTTGCCGCATGGCGGCCTGAAATCAATGCTGTCGAACCCGCAACAGTCACCAGCTTTGATCCCAAGCTCGTGGAGACCGGCGCCCATCTTGCGGCGATGGGAAATTGCATCACCTGTCATACGACCAAGAATGGCGAACCTCTAGCCGGTGGGACTGCGATTTCGACGCCTTTTGGAACGATTCATTCCACCAATATCACGCCTGATTCCGAAACCGGGATCGGGCGCTGGTCCGAGGAGGCATTCCAGCGCGCCATGCGCGAAGGCGTCGACCGCCGAGGTCACCATCTCTATCCCGCCTTTCCCTATGATCACTTCACATTGCTCACAAACGAGGACAACCGTGCTCTTTATGCGTATCTAATGACGCGTACGCCGGTGCGGGCCGAAGCCCCGCGCAATGATTTGCGTTTTCCGTTCAACTTGCGGGTGCTGATCGCTGGCTGGAAGATTCTTTACCTGGACAAGGGCCCCTATGAGACAAATCCTGACGCGAACGCGGAATGGAATCGCGGCGCTTACCTGGTCGAGGGGCTCGCCCATTGCGGCGCCTGCCATACGCCGCGCAATGCGCTGGGTGCGGAAAGAAAGGATGCGGCTTACTCTGGTGGGTACACGGAGGGATGGTACGCCTATGCGATCAACTCTGCATCGCCGGCCCCCATGCCATGGGACAGAGAAAGCCTGTTCTGGTATTTGCGGCGCGGGTGGCACGAGCTCCATGGCGTTTCCCGGGGGCCGATGGCTCCGGTTACCGCGAACCTGGACCGGGTGCCCGACGAAGATGTCCGGGCGATCGCCAGCTACGTCGCCTGGCTGATCGGCGAGCCATCGGAGGAACGAAGACGGCGGGCTGTTTTGCTCGTCAAAGAAATCGCGGACTCGCTTTCTGAGCGCAACCCCGCCTCGGCTGACAGCCAGGCGGCGCCGGTCGTCGGAGCGGGAAACAACTCAGCGGCGGCTATTGTCTATGTTGGCGCCTGCGCCACCTGCCATGAAAGCGGCACGCCGCTTCCGCATGGCGGCCTGCATCTGAAGCTCAGCACCGGAACTCATGCGCCCGACCCGCGCAATGTGATCAATGTGGTGTTGGATGGGCTTCCTCCCGCGGAAGGCGAAAGGTCAGCACTCATGCCTGGGTTCAGAGGGACGATGAGTGAACAGAACCTGGTGGCGCTGCTTCAGTATCTGCGCGGCCGCTTCAGTGATGCGCCGGCGTGGACCGGCCTCGATCAGATGGTCCGGGAGAGACTCGCGGACCAAACGACATTTGGAGCCAGTGCCACGGTGCGCGATCAGTCGGCACCGGCACAGTAGGAGGACGTTTCATGATCAGTTTGAAGGTCAATGGCAAAGCGCATCAGATCGATGCCGATCCAACGACGCCCCTGCTCTACGTATTGCGAAATGAATTGGGCCTGAACGGTGCAAAATTCGGCTGCGGACTGGGACAATGCGGGTCCTGCACGGTGATGATCAACGGCGATGCGGTGCTGTCCTGTGTCGTGCCCATCATTCTTGCAGATGGCCAGGAAATTACGACGGTCGAAGGTCTTGGCACGATAGACGAGCCCGGGCCCATGCAGCGCGCCTTCATCGAGCAGCAGGCGGCGCAATGCGGCTACTGCATTCCCGGCATGATGATGCGAGCGCAGGCTTTGCTGCAGAAAAAGCCCGATGCAACGGAAGCCGAAATCCGGGATGCGCTCCAACCAAATCTCTGCCGCTGCGGCACCCATATGCGGATCTTGCGCGCGATACAGCGGGCAGGCGAGTTGATACGCCAGGCTGCCGCCCAAACCGAGAGGAGCCCGACATGAAGACCATCTTGACCAGACCTGCGCTTATCTCCCGGCGCGAGGTTCTGGCGGGCACCGGCGCTTTGATCATGAGTTTTTCGATGCGCGGAATGGCGTTC
>DATBMX010000482.1:0-2727 GCA_036554625.1 Aestuariivirgaceae bacterium | reverse complement strand
GCCGACGGCGGCAAAATCGCCCATGCCGAACTCACGCTCGGCAACGGCATGATCATGCTCGGCGATGTCGAGACGGAATTTGGGAAACTGGTTGCCGCGCCGCAGAAGGGCGAGCCGGTCACGCTAGGGATCTATGTCGTGGTCGACGACGCCGATGCGCATTACGCGCGGGCGAAGGCGGGGGGCGCCGACATCGTGCTCGACATCACGACCAAGGACTATGGCGGCCGCGATTACACTGCCCGCGATCCGGAAGGTCACGTCTGGACCTTCGGCACCTACAATCCTTGGGCAAGTTAGACTTTCCCCATCAGTTTACCGTCATCGCCCGGCTTGACCGGGCGATCCAGTAAGCCGCGTCGGCGAATACTCGATGCCCGCCTACGCGGGCATGACAATAGGGAAGCTGCGCGGTTCACCCTTAGTTTGCAGAACCGGCGGCGGCGAAGGCCTGCTTCAAGAAGGCGCCGCCGAGCTTCAAGCCCGTCTGGTCGATGCCGTGCCCGATGCCGCGCGACACATGCCACTCGACGGGGATGCCGGCCTGCGAGAGATGCTCGCGAGCAAGCAGCATGGCGTCGACCGGGATGACCTCATCCATGTCGCCATGCACGAGCAGAATCGCAGGACCTGTTTTTGGCCGCTCCACCAGCGCTTCGGGATTGGCGAGTGCGCCTGAGTAGCCGACGATCGCGGCCGGGGGCGGCGTGCGCGTCAGGCCGACGGCAAGTGCGACCATGGTGCCTTGGCTGAAGCCGACAAGCCCAAGCGCGCTCGCGGGAAGGCGCAGGCGCTCGAGCTCGGCGGAAAGGAATGCATCGAGGATCGGCCCGGCCTGAGCCACGCCGAGGGACATCTCGCCGGGATCGCGAAAGGTCAGGTTGAACCATTGCCGTCCCATCGGCGCCATGCCGCATGCTTGCGGCGCGTGCGGCGATACGAAGGCGGCATGCGGCAGCAGCCGCGACCATTCGCGCCCCAGGCCGATCAGATCGTTGCCGTCGGCGCCATAGCCGTGCAGGAACACGACAAGCTGCTTCGCAGCTCCGCCTGCGGCTGGCGGCAGGCGCGGTCCGTCGAGACGCGGCGACATCTAGGCTGCAACCCCAAGTGAACGACCCAATCTCCCCCTCCCAGATGGAGGGAGAGGAATCCGTGTCTACGAGAGAATGGACGGTTTTGGAAGCCGATCAGGCGCCTTCCTTTGGCGCTTCGTCGGCGGAGTGGGCGTTCAACTGGCCGTAATTCTCGATGCCGATATCCTTGAGCAGATTGAGCTGCGTCTCGAGAAAGTTGATGTGTCCTTCCTCATCCTCGAGCAGCTCTTCGAAGAGGTCCATGCTGACATAGTCCTCCTCTTTGCGGCAGGCGGCGCGGGCCTCCATGTAGAGCGCGCGAGCGCCATACTCGGCCTTGAGGTCGGCTTCGAGCACTTCCTTGATGTTCTGCCCGATCATCAGGGGATCGATCTTCTGAAGATTGGGCATGCCTTCGAGGAAGATGATGCGGGTGATGAGCTTGTCCGCGTGGTGCATCTCCTCGATCGATTCCTCGCGCTCCTTCTTGGCGAGCCTGGTGAAGCCCCAATCGTCGAGCAGGCGGTAATGCAGCCAATATTGATTGACGGCGGTGAGCTCGCTGGTGAGGCCCTTTTGCAGATATTCGATGACCCGCGGATTGCCTTTCATTCTTGTGTCTCCTCTCAACCTCGATCCCGATAATGACCCGTCCGGCTTCCGTAGTCTAGAGCGATTCTAAAGAGGAATAACTCGCTCAGGGTTCCTCGATTCCGAGCCGCGAGTGGGGCCCGGAAGCGCTCAAGCCCTCCTCATCATAGGCAACCATGAGCTTGGTGATGAGGGGCAGGCATCCGCCGCAGGACGGACGCTTGGCCAGATGGCGATAGATGAGGCCCGGCGTCAGCACGACCAGCGGATCGGCGGTGCGGATCGCGGTCACAGCCTCGGCGACGTCCTTGGCCGTAATCAGGGAACAGGAACAAACGATCATGTCTCAGTCCGGGCCCCGCGGCCCAAGGGGGAAGCAACCTTCTTCCGGCGCAAGGCGTAGTAGGACCACAGCAACCTTGCGGCAACGCCGCGCCAGGGGCGCCAGGCTTCGGCGACGTCATTCATCTGCATAAGAGAGGGTCGCTCGGCAAGCAGGAGCGCGTCCTTGACCGCGTATTGAAGCGCGAGATCGCCGGGCGACCAGGCATCGGCGCGAGCCAAGGAAAACATGATGTAGATGTCGGCGGTCCAAGGGCCGATGCCCTTGAGCGCGGTCAATTCGGCATGGATCACGTCCTCGGGCGCCCTCGACAGCGCGTCGAGCTTGAGTTGTCCGGTCTTCACGGCGCCGGCGAGTTCGCGAAGCGTCTCGACCTTGACCCGCGACAGCCCCGCCTTGCGCAGGTCCTTTTCCGGCACTTTGAGGAGAGTCGCCGCCTCGAAGGGCTGCACGCGGGACCGCACCCTTCCCCAGATCGCTTCGGCGCTGGCGATGGAGAGCTGCTGGCCGACAACGACCCGCGACAGGCCCTCGAAGCCCTTGGGCCGCTTGCGGAGCGGCGGATTGCCGGTCAAAGCGTGCACGCGGGCGAGGTGCGGGCAGACGCCGGTCAGCGCCTCGAGGCCTTCAACAATATCGGCATCGCTCCCGATTCTACGCATCGTCTACTCGCAGGCGCCCGCGCTTTCCGCCAATTCTGAGTTCGGCGCAAATTTA
>DATBMX010000428.1:0-3204 GCA_036554625.1 Aestuariivirgaceae bacterium | reverse complement strand
CCCGGTCCGCCATAGCCTTGACCACCATAGAAGGAACCACCGCGATAGCCTTCCTGTCGGCCGGTCCAGCCTTCGCCTTCGCCATAGTCGCCCCAGCCCTCGCCGGAGCCGCCGCGCGATGAGCCCCGGCCACCCAAATAGCCACCGCCATAGCCACCTCCGACCCAACCTTCTCCGTAGCCGCCGCGCCAGGTCTCGCCGCCGAAGGAACTGCGATTGCGCTCCTGCTCGCCGGAGTACCCTTGTCTAGAGCCTGCCTCACCAAAGCGGCGGCGATGATCCTGAGCGAAGCCCGACCGATCGTCCCATTGGGACTGTGACTCAGGATTTTCGTGATAGGGACGGTGCTCGCCGGATCCATAGCCTCCGCCCTGGGCATAGCGCTGCCTCCCAAAGCGATGACGATCATCATCGCCTCGACGCCATTCTTCGTCTCTCCATCGATCATCCGCCATAGTGCATTCCTTTCATGTCAGATGGTTTTCACAGCCGACTGTAGCGGCTGATGGGCAAAACGACCGAAACGGGGTCCGGTTCCGGTGTGATTGCTTAAGGGAGAACAATAGCTTTCGTGAAGCTTTTAGGCGCGCCGACTCTTCAAGACCATAGCCTCACCTTGCCGCCGGTCTTGAGGGCTTCGACCATTCGTTCGACGTCGCTTCTTGCCTCTGTCAACTTACGTTCGTCGCGTGAACGCAGGACGAGATGCGCGCCGAATTTCCCGGCCTCTTCGAATGGATAGGACCCGATCGTCACCTCTGGGAAGCGGTTCTGAATTTCCTTCAACGGAACGGCGAGATCACCCTCGGCAATGTAAGCTGTCACCGAGGACGTGTTCATCGCCGGCCCTCGCGCGAGCCGAGGCGCAATATTTTCCAACATCGCTTGCATGATCTTCGGCACCCCAGCCATAACGAAAACATTCTCCAGCCTGAAACCGGGCGCCTTCGAGACCGGATTCTCAATAAGTTCCGCATGTTCAGGAATGCGCGCCATGCGCAGCCTTGCTTCATTGAGCATGCCGGGCGCGTAATGCGCTTCCAGAATGGCCACCGCTCTGGGGTCGAGATCGATTCTCACACCAAACGCCTTCGCGATAGCATCGGCCGTAATGTCGTCGTGGGTCGGACCGATTCCCCCCGTCGTAAACACATAGGTATAGCGTGTCCGAAGCGCTTTGACCGCATTCACGATCTCCTGCTCATCGTCAGGCACCACCCGCGCCTCCCTTAGGTCAATACCGAGCGAGGCAAGAAAATCGGCGATATAGCCAAGGTTCTTGTCCTTGGTGCGCCCGGAGAGAAGTTCATCACCGATGAGCAATACGCTCGCTGTCGGAGCCTGCATCGTCCATTCCACTTGTTGATTTGTGAGAGAGTAGCAGATTCGACTTGTCATCGCCTCCGATAGAGGAACGCACTGGCCCGCAGCATCGACTCCTCCTATAACAAAACGTAAACCTTTTGCCAGGGTTGAACCTTTGTCCCATTGCTTTAAATTCAGTCGGTCGTAGCACCTGCTGCCCATCCGGGATTTGTCGCCTCATGACCTATATAGACGCTGCACTTGCTCCTCTTGCCAACACCGGGCAAATCAAACTGCACGGTCCGGAGGGTTTTGCCGGCATGAGAAAGGCCGGCCGCCTTTGCGCCGAAGCACTCGATCTGGTGACGCCTCACGTGAAGCCTGGCGTCACCACCACAGAGCTCGACTGCCTGGTAATGGAGTTTGCAATCGCCAACAGTGCCATTCCGGCTCCGCTCTATTACCGCGGCTATCCAAAGGCCATCTGCACCTCTATCAATCATGTAGTCTGCCATGGCATTCCCAATGACAAGCCTTTGCGCGACGGCGAGATCATCAATATCGACATTACGCTTATCGCCGATGGATGGCATGGAGATTCGAGCCGGATGTATGCCATCGGACAGGTGCAAAGGCGGGCCGAGAGGCTCATCGAGATCACCTACGAGGCGCTGATGCGCGGCATCGAAGCTGTCAAGCCCGGCGCACGAACGGGCGACATCGGCTATGCCATCCAAAGTTACGTCCAGTCGGAGCGCTGTTCGGTCGTGCGAGATTTCTGCGGGCATGGGCTGGGCCGCCTATTCCACGACATGCCCAATATTTTGCACTATGGGCGCCCTGGGGAGGGGATCATGCTCAAACCCGGCATGTTCTTCACAATCGAGCCCATGATCAATTCCGGACGCCCGGAAGTCAAAGTGCTGTCGGACGGATGGACCGCCGTTACGCGCGACCGATCCTTGTCAGCACAATTTGAGCACACGGTTGGTGTCACCGAAACAGGCTGCGAGATATTCACGTTGTCGCCCAAGGGATATGATTGTCCGCCGTATCAAATGAGATGATTTGAGTGCCGGGGGATGGCGGGGGAATTTGAAGACGCGGAAGCGAAGCCGCATTTTCTGGGCCATCGCGAACGCTTGCGCAGACGCTTTATGAATGGCGGCGCTGACGCGCTTCTCGACTACGAACTCCTGGAGCTGGTGCTCTTTCGTGCCCTGCCCCGCCAGGACACGAAGCCGCTCGCCAAGCAGCTGATCGATAAGTTCGGATCATTCTCCCAGGTGCTGGCTGCGACAGCTGAGCGACTGAAAGAGATCAAAGGCGTGGGCGACGCTGTTGTGGTGGAGCTGAAGCTCATCGAAGCTGCTTCTCTGCGCCTGCTTCGTGGCAACATCATGAACCGTCCGATTCTGCAATCCTGGACGCAGCTCATCGAGTATTGCCACGCGTCGATGGCATATAGTGCAAGAGAAGCCTTCCGAGTGCTCTTCCTCGACCGGAAAAACCTGCTTATCGCCGATGAAGTACAGCAGGAGGGCACCGTCGATCATACTCCCGTATACCCGCGAGAGGTCATCAAACGCGCCCTCGAATTGTCAGCATCTTCCATCGTGCTCGTGCACAATCACCCATCGGGCGATCCAACGCCCTCCCGGGCAGACATCGAAATGACTAACAGGATAGTCGAGGCGGCAGAAAAACTCGGTATTAACGTTCATGATCATGTGATCATTGGCCGGGACGGCCACGCCAGTTTCAAAGGCTTGCGCCTCCTTTGAGTTTGGCAAGAGAATCGGGCGTGTCGAAATCGGTGAGCACGCCTTCATTGCCGACCGGAACGTCGACGACGTGATCGGAATTGACTACGAGAAGCACCTTGGCGCCTCTATCTCC
>DATBMX010000311.1:0-10688 GCA_036554625.1 Aestuariivirgaceae bacterium | reverse complement strand
GCTATGGTCTGCCGCACCCGAAGGCCAAGGTCTACATATCATCGGCCGATTGGATGCCGCGCAATCTTCATCGCCGGGTTGAAACTCTCGTGCCTATCGAGGTGCCCACCGTTCATGAGCAGGTGCTCGACCAGATCATGGTCGCCAATCTGAAGGACAATCAGCAGAGCTGGGAACTGCTGGGCGACGGCAGCTCTCGTCGCATTTCGCCCCGCCCCGACGAAGAACCCTTCAACGCTCATGATTATTTCATGAACAATCCCTCCCTGTCTGGACGCGGCAGTTCTCTTAAAGATAGTCTGCCGCCCGCATTGGCAGGCTGGCTGCCAAAGAAGGCCGGAATCAGGAAGTGAGTGCTGAACATGGGCTTGATGTCCGCCCGCCCCGCTACAAGCCGGTGGCGGTGATCGACATCGGATCGAACTCCGTGCGCCTCGTGGTCTACGACGGTCTGCGTCGCAGCCCCACGCCTCTTTTCAACGAGAAGCTGCTTTGCGGTCTTGGCAAGGGCGTGGCCCTGACCGGCTACATGTCGGACGGCGCGGTGATGCGGGCGCTCACCTCGCTGCGGCGTTTTCGCGCGCTCTGCAGCCAGCTCGGGGTTGAGCAGATCTATGCCGTGGCGACCGCCGCCGCCCGTGAGGCGAAGAACGGTCCGGCCTTCGTGGCCAAGGCGCGAAAAGTGCTGGGAACGGACATTGACACTCTCTCGGGCAAGGAGGAAGCGAGATACGCAGCGCTCGGCGTCATGGCTGGCATTCCCGACGCCGACGGTGTCGTCGGCGATCTTGGCGGCGGCAGCCTCGAGCTGGTCGACGTTCAGGACGGCGAGATCCGCGACGGCGTCACCCTTCCAATCGGCCCTTTGCGCCTGATCGACCTGTCTGGCGGCTCGATGAAGGAAGCGCGTCGGATAGTCGATGAGTCGCTGCGCGGTGCCCGGCTCATCACCAATCTCGCGGACCGCGACTTCTACGCCGTCGGCGGCACCTGGCGCGCTCTTGGGCGACTCCATATGGAGCAGAACCGCTATCCCCTTCATGTCCTCCATCAATATCGCATGCAGGCCGATGCCGCCCGCTCCGTTGCAGATCTAGTCTCCGGCCTGTCGCCGGTTTCGCTCAAGAATATCCGCTTGGTGTCGCGCAGCCGTGCCGAGACGCTGCCTTTCGGCGCCATGGTGCTCGAGCGGCTGCTGCTGCGTTCACGCGCCAGGGCGGTCGTGCTTTCCGTGCTCGGCGTGCGCGAGGGCCTGCTCTTCTCCAAGCTGAAGAAATCGAAGCAGAGCGCCGATGTTCTTCTCTCAGCCTGTTGGGACCTCACCCGGCGCTATGCGCGCTCGCCCGAACATGAGCTTGAATTGAGCGATTGGACAGATGCCCTGTTCCAATCGGCCGGCCTGAAGGAATCCCCTGAGGATCGCCGCCTTCGGCATGCTGCCTGTCTTCTCGCTGACATCGGCTGGCGCGCCCATCCCGACTATCGCGGCTCTCGCTCGCTCACCATCATCTCGCAGGCGGCCTTCGTAGGGGTCGACCATCCGGGCCGCATCTTTCTCGCCCTTGCCGTCTTCTATCGCTACGAAGGGCCCGATGCCGACAGTGCGCCACGCGATCTTCTGCGTCTTGTCGATGACGACAGGCTCTATCGCGCCCGGGTGATCAGCGCCGTGATGCGCCTGGCTTACGTTCTCTCGGCCGCCATGCCGGGGCTCCTGCCGAAGATCGGGCTGGAGCAGGGGAGCGGAAAGTCGCTGGTGCTGTCGGTCCCGAAGAGGAATTCTGATTTGATTGGCGAGAGAGTGGACAGGCGTCTTGCCGAGCTTGCCGATCTCATGGGTCTGACGCCCAAGATGATCACTGCCTGATCATTCTGCCGCTTTCATCTCTTGAAGCGGCGGCGGATAGGGCAGGATGCAGGGCCGGCCGTTTTCGAGCACAATGGCCAGTTCGCCCGCCTTGATGCGCAAGGCGATTTCGCCGAACAATTTCCGGCGCCAGCCGCGGAGCAGCGGAACATCGGCGTCGTCGAACATGGCGACGGCATCGAGTTCGCTGCTGTTGGCCACGATCCGCGGCGCGATGCCTTCGCGCTCGCAGACGACCTTGAGGGCGAGCTTCAGCACGTCGGAAATGACTGAGGCCTGCTGCGTCAGGGGTGCGCCTCCGGCTTCAAACTTGGGCAATTGGCTTGGATCCATGGCAAGCCCTGCCACCACGTGTTTCAGCACCGCTTCGCCGATCCGCGAGGTGGCATAGCCGCGGGGCAGGGCCCGCAGCGACTTGAGCTGATTGAGGTCCTGCGGCGCCTGCGTCGCCGCTTCGGCGATAGCGTCGTCCTTCAGGATTCGGCTGCGCGGAACGTTGCGTTCCTGCGCCTCTCGCTCACGCCATGCCGCAAGCGCGATTAGAATGGCGAGCTGCTTCCGGTTGCGCGGCCGGAACTTCACCCGCTTCCACGCCTCTTCTGGACGCGACTCATAGGTCTGCGGCGAGGTGAGCACCGAAAGTTCCTCTTCGAGCCAGGGCTCGCGGCCCGACTTGTCGAGAAGCGCCCTGAGCTTCTCATAGATCGGCCTCAGGTGAATGACGTCCGACAGGGCATAGGCCAGCTGCTTTTGCGACAGCGGACGCCTGCTCCAATCGGTGAAGCGGGAGGATTTGTCGATCTGCACCTTCGCCAGCCGTCGCGCCAGTGACTCATAGCTGACCTGGTCGCCGAAGCCGCAGACCATCGCGGCGATTTGCGTGTCGAATATGGGAGCGGGAATGAGCTTGGCCTTTAGCCAGACGATCTCCAGATCTTGCCTGGCGGCATGAAACACTTTCACGACCTTCTTGTTCGCCAGGAGGCCGAAAAACGGTTCAAGATCGATGTCCTCGGCCAGGGGATCGATGATGGCCTGCCTTTTTTCGCCCGCGATCTGGATGAGGCAGAGCTCTGGCCAGAAGGTCTGCTCTCGCATGAACTCCGTATCGACCGTGACATAGGTCTCGCGCGCGAGGTCCGCGCACAGGCCTTTCAGGCTCGCCGTGGTCGTGACGATTTCCATGGAATGCTCTTGCGCGCCTTCCTCGACTGAGTCTCGGTGCCTGGTCAACGCGAGCGTCTCCGACTCTCTAAGCTGTCTGCCCTGATCAACGCCAATGAATCAAAACTGCAGGGCAAGCGCCATAGGAAAAACAGCATTTTGAAGCCGATCCTGGGCGGAATAGTTGACTACACCGCGCATTTTGCAACCTTGAGTATATCACGCGGCAAGTCAACTGCCGGCGGAAACTGCGGCTGCTTTTGGCGGCCGGACCACCAGCCGGAAGCCGGCGATCGTCGTGAGCAGGGCCTGCACGCCGCCGAGGAAGCCGAAAAGCCCGGGCCCGCCGCCGAATTCGAACGACAGAGAAGCGGCCAGCGGGCCGATCATGGCGCCGAGCGAGAAGAAAAAGGAAAGGCCTGCGGCAAGGGTCACGAATTCGCCCCGGCTCGCGCGATCATAAGCATGGGCGGCAAGCAGGGAATAGAGCGGCAGGGACAGAGCCCCATAAAGGAAGCTGCCGGTGTAGGCATAGATCACCGATGGCGGGGTGAGCGCCAGAAACAGAGCGGCCATGGCCGCTCCGCTCGACGCGATCATCAGCGCCACCCGCCGGTCGTGCCGATCGGAGAGATGGCCGAGAGGAAACTGCAGCAGCGCCGCTCCGAATATTGCCAGCGACAGGAACGTGGCGATCTGGGCGAGGTTCATCCCCATGGCCTGCACATGCAGCGGGCTGATGAGGCGGAAGCCCGTGTTGGTGAGCCCCACCGCAACGCATCCGATGCAGGCAATCGGTGAAATCCGCCAGATCGTCCGCGGATTGACGTGAAAGGCCTCGGGCAGGGAAGGGTTCGAGCGGTCGAAAAGCGCCACGGGAATGACCGAGAGGCATGTAAGCATGGCCATGGCAATGAAGATCAGAAAGCCTTCGACCCCGAACAGCGGCATGAGATATTGCCCCAGGGCCACGCAGGTCAGGTCGACCACGCGGTAGATGCTGAACACCCGTGCCCGGTTCTCGTTTCCCGACGCCGCATTGAGCCAGCTCTCCATCACCGCGAACAATCCGGCGAAACAGAATCCCGAGACGAAACGCAGCGACGCCCAGAACCACGGGTTGACCCACAGGAGGAACCCCAGCGTTGCGACCGCCACCAGCGCCGCAAGCGCCGCGAACACGCGGATATGCCCGACCTGCCCGACGAGCCAGGGATTGATGAAGCATCCGATGATGTAGCCGAGGAAATAGGTCGTGCCCAACACGCCGATCATGGCCGTGCCGAAGCCTTCATGCGCACCGCGCAGCGAGAGCACAGTCGCTTGCAGCCCGCTGCCCCCGAGCAGCATGCTCGCGGCAAGCAGCAAAGGCACGAGAGGCATCATCACCTTGAGCATGATTTCCGCTTAAGACCACCCTTGCTGCGAAGCAATGGCCATCTGCCGCAGGCCTCTTATGCGACGAGGAGCACCGCGCTTGACAAACCACAACGCCCATGCGCTTGTCCGCCCCGGTTCGAAGCGGCTTTTCAGGAACGTTCATGCATCCTTATCGCACGCACACCTGCGGAGATCTGGGCGAGGCCGAAATCGGCGCCTCCGCGCGCCTATCCGGTTGGGGTCATCGCGTGCGCGATCATGGGGGGCTCCTGTTCATTGATCTTCGCGATCACTATGGGGTGACACAGATCGTCGCCGATCCCGATTCACCGGCCTTCAAAGCCGCCGAGCGGCTGAGGTCCGAATGGGTGGTGCGCGTCGATGGCAGCGTCCGTCCAAGGCCCAGCGGGACGGAGAATCCCGATCTCGCCACCGGCCGCATAGAGGTCTTCGCCTCGTCGATCGAGGTGCTCTCCGAGGCCAAGGAGCTGCCGCTGCCGGTTTTCGGCGATCAGGAATACCCCGAGGAGATCAGGCTCAGATATCGTTTTCTCGATCTGAGACGCGAGCGCCTCCACGCCAACATCATCAAGCGCGGCAGGATCATCGAGTCGATCAGGCGCCGGATGAAGGATCAGGGTTTTTCCGAGTTTCAGACGCCGATCTTGACCGCCTCCTCGCCCGAGGGCGCGCGCGACTTTCTCGTCCCTTCCCGTCTCCATCCCGGAAAGTTCTATGCCTTGCCCCAGGCGCCTCAGCAGTTCAAGCAGCTGATCATGATGTCGGGTTTCGACCGCTACTTTCAGATCGCCGCCTGCTTTCGCGACGAGGATGCCCGAGCCGACCGCTCGCCCGGCGAGTTTTACCAACTCGACATCGAGATGAGCTTCGTCACCCAGGAAGACGTCTTCGCCGCCGTCGAGCCCGTCCTGCGTGGCCTGTTCGAGGAATTCTCCGACGGCAGGCGCGTGACCGAAGTCTTCCCTCGCATCGCATATCGCCAGGCCATCCGCCAATACGGGACGGATAAGCCGGATCTGCGCAACCCGCTGATTATCGAGGATGTCACGACGCATTTTCGCGGCTCGGGCTTCAAGGTCTTTGCCAGCCAGATCGAAGCCGATCCCAAGGTCGAGGTCTGGGCCATACCTGCGCCGGGCGGCGGCAGCCGCGCTTTTTGCGACCGCATGAACGCCTGGGCCCAGAAGCAGGGACAGCCGGGACTCGGTTACATCTTCTGGCGCGAGGGCGAGGAGGGGGGAGCAGGTCCGATTGCCAAGAACATTGGTCCCGAGCGCGCGCAGGCGATCAAGTCGAAGCTGCGGCTCCGGGACGGCGATGCCGTTTTCTTCGTCAGCGGCGATCCGGCCAAGAGCTACAGATTTGCCGGCGAAGCGCGCAGCCTGATCGCCGAGGAGCTCAAGCTCGTCGACAAGGAACAATTCGCCTTCTGCTGGATCGTCGATTTCCCCATGTATGAGTGGAACGAGGAGGAGAAGAAAATCGACTTCTCCCACAATCCCTTTTCCATGCCGCAGGGCGGACTGGCGGCGCTGAATGAGAAAGACCCGCTCGATATCCTTGCTTATCAATATGACATCGTCTGCAATGGCGTCGAGCTATCCTCGGGCGCCATCCGCAATCACGATCCGGAGATCATGCGGAAGGCTTTCGCCCTTGCCGGCTATGGCGAGGAGGCGCTCAAGCAGAAATTCGGCGGCATGTACCGCGCCTTTCACTATGGTGCCCCGCCGCATGGCGGCATTGCTCCCGGGATCGACCGCATGGTCATGCTGCTCTGCAACGAAAGCAATCTGCGCGAAGTCGTGCTGTTCCCGATGAACCAGCAGGCCGAAGATCTGCTCATGGGCGCGCCCTCCGAGGTGAGCGCCAAGCAGCTGCGCGAGCTGCATATTCGTCTCGATCTGTCGAAGAAGGGCTGAAAAGCTAGTCGTTGACCGCGATCGAGGCGGGGTAGCGCGCCAGCAGCCCGGCCGGTCCCTCGGCTGCGTTGTTGATGAAAACCTCGATTGGCACGGGCTGCTCCGGCTGCGTGCTGATGGTGAAGGATCTAGGCTCGGCCAGATAGGCCGCAATGGCTTCAGCGAGTTGTGCCGGCAAGTTCTCGTTCGCCGCGCCAAGGCTCGCTTCGACTGCCGCGGTGGCATTTCTGATGAGCTCCTCGCGGCTCAGACCGAGATCCTCGGCGAGCAGCGCGAGCAGCTTGCCCGTAAGAGACAGATCTTCGTAGCGCACGGATATGCTGCTGAGCATGAGCGGGCTCGCGGCCGGGGCAGGTATGTCCACATCGCTCTGCGAAGCCGCCGCAGCGCTGGCGAGGACGCTGGGCGAGCGGCCGGCAAGCGTTCCCGTCATCTGCACCACGCCCAGCGAGCGAACCGTCAACGCCGTCTCGAACACCCCGCCCTCCGGGCCGAGCATGGCTGTGCCGGCGAGATCGAAGACGAGATCTCCGCCGCCGAAGAGGGAGAGGACGACGCCGGTCGGGTCCGACCGCCTGATGGCCGAGGCCGGATAATGCACATCCTCGACACGCAGATCGGTGCGCCCCACGCCGCTTTCGGAATCACGGCTGAAGGTGGCGCTGATCGAGCCGATCTCCAGGCTTACGCCTCCGGACGACAGCATTCCCTTGGACGTTGTGAAGCTCTGCGCCTGCACGGGAACGGGAAGAATCCAGGCGCTGGTGGCGGCCGGCGTACTTCCTGGCCCCAGCAGAAGCCGCTCGATCTTGACCTCGGGCAGGCGAAGCGCGCTGCCCGTCTCTTCTTCACCATCCCCCATGAAGATGACATTGCTGAAGGTCGCCTCGGTAACCTCGAACAGCCCGCCGGCAGTCTGGGTGATGCCGGATAGAGTCACCTTTTCGACCGATAACGTCCCGTCGAGCTTACGGTCCGCAGCTTTGGATTCCTTGACTTCCGTGGTCAGCCCGCGGATCGTGATGGTTCCATCCTTGGCCTTTTTGACCCGCCGATAGGCCGGGCGGACCCCTATCTGCCCCTCAATGGCATCGCAAAGCGCTGCAACCACCGGTACTTCCTTGGCGCTTGCCCCGGGCGTCGCGATCGTCAGGACAATATATAATGAGAGGGCGGATGCCAGATAGCGGATGAGGGGGCGGAGCTGGGGCATGGAGACCACGGACGGAACGTCGAAATGAGAATCATGGACGCCGCCTACGTTTCTCAAATTCGCACAAGTATTAATAAATGTCTACGAGGCCGGGCCTCCATTCAAAAAAATACTTGGCGCGACTTGCCTTGAAGGCGATTAATCCTTTCGATAAAGCTGGCTCCACTGGGACTGTTACCGAGAGGGGGGTAGAACCATGAAGCGTCGCCTGACAATGGCATTTTTGGTCCTTGCCGCATTTGGGGTTACAGGGATGGCGGCGCAAAGCGAGGCTTCGACCGCACAGAAACAGCAGAATTTTTCCTCCCTGCAGGTCCAGAAGAAAAAGACGGCCACCGCCAAGAAAAAGCAGAACGACTGCCAGAATCCCTTCAAATGTCTTTTCCGCAGCAGCGCCCGAACCAGGAGGACGACGTTCTTCTCCGGCTTCGGCGGCCGCCATCGTCAGCGCGTGGCCTTCGACGATCCCCGCTACCAGCCGGGCTCGATTGTGATCCGCACGCCCGAACGCGCTCTTTATTATGTGACCGGCGAGGGCGAGGCTATCCGCTACCGGGTTGGCGTGGGCCGCGAGGGCTTTCAATGGGCCGGCCATTCCCGCATCGTCGCCAAGCGCGAGTGGCCAAGTTGGACGCCCCCGGCGAGGATGATTGCCCGCGAAGCCGCCAAGGGCATCACCATTCCCACCTATATGGAGGGAGGGCCAAACAATCCGCTCGGTGCCCGCGCCCTCTATATCGGCGGCACGATCTACCGCATTCACGGCACCAACAATGCCCGCTCCATCGGAGGCGCCGTTTCTTCGGGCTGCATTCGCATGCTTAACGCCGATGTCATCGACCTCTATGACCGCGTATCGATAGGCTCCCAGGTTCACGTCATCCAGTGAGCGCGCGATATCGCCACTGAAAACGAAGCGGCCCCGGTGGGAGGTACCCAACCGGGGCCGTCTCACGAAGAGATCAAAGAAAGTTACTTCTTCTTCTTCGAAGCCTTCTTCGCCTTCTTGGCTTTCTTTGCTTTCTTAGCAGCCATGATTGTCTCCATTTGAGTCCCGCGTACGCGGTTCATACTCTCACTTCAGATGGCCCAAACAGCGGTCCCAGGTAGAGACAGAAGCCACTTGACGCCATCCTTGCCGTTCTTTTGAACCGGATTCTGTGATTCGGCAATATGCCGAATGACCTGACACACTGTCGGACCGCTCCAGGCAGGACGACCGCACGCGCGCCTCCATCATAATATTATCTGTGTACAGACAAACTCGATAAATGCAGAAAGCCTTATAACATATGGGCTTCTTGCGACAGATTATGAGGCCAGACCAGATTGTTCGTACACGGAGAATAGCCAAAAACAGCTCTGAGGCAAAAAAGTCATCCACAGAAAATTTTACGAAATCTTCATCGAACGAGGCCTTTGCCGCCTGTTGCGGCTCTGTTTATGGTGTAGCGGGGGGGCATGATTCGGCGTGAGGGATGGCGGTCAATGCCAAGACTTGAATTCATCTCCTACCTCTTCGCGACCCTTTTTCTGGCTTGGGGCGCGGGATGGTTCTTCACCAATGGTTATCCGGCGGCTCTGATCCTGTGCTGCGCCATCTGGGCAGGACACACCCTATGGATGGTTCTCCGAGCGCTGCGCTTGGCGCTCACCGTCCGCAGCCTTTCTTCCGGCCCGATGAAAGCGCGCGGGAATTAGCGCCCGATTTTCTCGAAACGCCCGGTCTTTATCGATTTGAACAGCGCATCGATCACCCGCATGTTGCGGATGGCGTCCTCGAGCCGCTTGGGCGAGGGCTTCTCGCCGCTGCGGATAAGCTTCGAGTAATACGCTGCTTGAAGCTCATATTGATCCGCAGTCGGCACGGTGAACCGCCTGGCGTCGAGGCCGTCGAGAGTCGAACCGTCATGCATCAAATAGATCGTGTGATCGTTCTGCGGCTGGTTGAAAGGGATCGTGATCTCGAGGCGGCCCTCGGTGCCGAAGATGTGCACCCGTTGATGAACGACGCTCTGGGTGGCGACGGTGAAGGCAAGCGGCCGGCCCTTTCCGAAGTCGAGCAGGGCCGAGAACACCCGGTCGGTCTTGAACTTGGGGTCTCTGTCCATGAGGCCCGCCGCACGAACGGGCTCCGCCTCGTAGAACCAGCGCCCGGCGACAATGGCGTAACAGCCGATATCATAAAGCGCCCCTCCGCCGGTCGAAGCGATGTTGCGAATGTTCTGAGCGTCGAGATTGTTATAGGCGAAGGCCACATGCATGTGAGTCACCCGGCCGATCTCGCCTCGCCGCACCCGCTCGCGCGTTTCAATCCACTGCGGGTGGAAGCGCACCATGAAGGCCTCGGCTATATGGACCTTGCGCGCCAGGGGCTTGAGCTTTTCCACCTGCCTGGCGTTCATCCCCATGGGCTTCTCGCACAGCACGTGCTTTCCGGCCTTTGCCGCCTTGATCGACCATTCCACATGGAGATGATTCGGCAACGGCACATAGACGATCTCGATCTCCGGATCCTCGAGCAACTCTTCATATGATCCATAGGCCCTGGCGATTCCGTTGGTCTGGGCGAAGGCCTTGGCGCGCTTGAGATCGCGTGAACCGACGGCCGCCAGCCTCACCAGCGACGACTTGCGCAGGCCAGGAAGAAACCTCTCGGTGGCGAAGGTGGACGTTGACAGAACGCCCCAATGGACCGGTTGCATGTGGCCTTGAGCTCCCATGATGAGATGAAAGATGTGGTTCGGATGAAACCCGAGGAGCCTGACGATACACCGGCCGCGAGCTTGCGATCAATTATTCCGCCGCCTGTCCGACCGTGTCCGCCATGGTGGCGCCGCGCACCCCGAGCGGTTTCGGCGGGCCGATTGTCGTGTCCTGCGCCGTCTGATGCTCGATCTCGGCGTTGACCTCCGCGCCGAACAGCACGGCGATGGCGGTGAGCCAGAGCCACATCATGAGACCGACCGCGGCGGCCAGCGTTCCATAGACCGCCGCGTAATCGGCGACTGTCTCGAGATACCACGAGAGCAGGAAGGAGCCGGTGAGCCAGAGCAGCGAGGCGACGAAGCTGCCGGGCGTGAGCCACGTCCATTTGGCGTGTCTGCGCGAGGGGCCGAAG
>DATBMX010000235.1:0-4821 GCA_036554625.1 Aestuariivirgaceae bacterium | reverse complement strand
TACGGCCAGCGGATGTTCGGTGATGTGCTGTCTCTTGCGTCAACCCTGGCCGGCAGCCGCAAGCAAATGGCGGCCGAGCGCCTCAACGAGCTTGCATCGGCAACACGCAATCTCACCAATTCCGTCGAGGATCTGCCCTATCTTCGCGACTACACGGACGCTGCGGCTCAACGCATTGACGAGCTGGCCGATTACGTCGAGCGCACTGACATCGACGAGATGCTGGAGGACATTGCGACATTCGCCAAGCGCCAGCCCATGGCCACTCTGGCGCTGGGTTTGGCGGCGGGTCTTGTAACGACACAGCTGATGAAAAACTGGCCGATGCCATGGCAGACGTCGGGACAGACAAGCTCCAACAGAAGGCGAAGCGCTCGCCGCTAGGGAAAACCTCGATGGTTCAGCGATTGCGCGCGAGAACCTCCGAACCGCCATTGAGCGAGCTGTTCGGGGAGCTGGCTGACCATTTCAAGGCCTGGATGGCGGCCGAGCTGGCTGTCATCAAGGCGGAGGTCGAGGGCAACACGCGAAAGCTCCTGGCGGCCGTGGTTCTCGTTGTCCTCGCCGCAGTCATAGCTCTCGCCGGCATCGTTGTGCTCGCCCATACGCTTGTCTTCGTTCTGGCTCCTCATATAGGCGCCGGTCTCGCGGGCTTTGCCATTGCGGCGCTGCTCCTTGCAGTCGCCCTCGGCTGCATCCTGTATGCGCGTTCATTGGTGGACCTTTCCAATCTTTTTCCCGATCGCCTGCGCCAGAGTTTCTCGTCCGCCAAGAGAGCGCGGTCATGAAGACCATCGAGGCGCTTGAACGCGAAGCCGATCTTCGCAAGACTGAGTTCGAAGCCAAGGTCGATGAAATCCGCGAGCGCTTGGTGCCGAAAAGAATCGCCGAGGAGGCGCTTCGAACCGTCTCCGCGCCCGGATCGACGGCGGCTGACGCCATGCTCGACGCAGCGCGGCGAAGCCCTATCCTCACACTGGCCCTCGCGGCGGGTGCCGGGTGGCTCATTCTCAAGACGCGCGGCAGGACTCGCCGCTCCAAGCGTGGACGTTCCAACGACAAACGACTGAAGGAGGTAAGCTATGTCAATGCAAGACGTCGAACCCACAACGACTGAAGGTGACGCAACGCCGAAGCGCAAATCGAGCCGCAAGAGATCTCGAAAATCGGCCAAGCGTCGCGCCGGTGCCGGCCGCAACGCACAAGCATCGCGCAGCACGCAGACTTCGCGCAGCACGCGCGCTTCGCGCGGCCGCCGCAGGAGCAGCCGTTCGAGCGCGCGCCGCAGCAAGGGTGCCGCCGAGCGCGTGGCGCAGCAGGGCCGTGGCGTTCTCAACCGCGCCTATAGCTTCGCCGAGGAAGCGCGTCGCGCCATGCCACGCATGCCACGCATGCCACGCATGCCTCACATGCCGCGCGTGGCTCGTGATCTGCGGCTGCCGCGCCGCAGCGATTTTAACGCACTGGTCGACGCCAATCCTCTCGTGATGGGCGCCATCGGCCTGGGGCTGGGTGTCGTGCTCGGCACCCTCATGCCGCAGAAACTGTCAGGACGCCTCGGCAATCTCGCTCAATTCGGCTCCGCCAGATCCTCTTCACGGCGCCGCAGGCGCTAAGAGTCCCTGGAAGGCCGACAGGCAGCGCGTAATTTCAGCGCCACGCGGCAGGCGAACTGACCTTTGCTTACGCTCCTCGTCGCGGTTGATCCCGGAGCTTGAGCGGGACCAAATCTGCGATCTTGACTTGCACGTACGCGATTCTCATGAAAATCGAGTCCGTCGACTTCTTCTATCTGTCCATGCCGCACGTAACGGATGCCGGAGACGGCAGCCAGGACGCCCTGCTCGTTCGCGTTCGCTCAGGCCAGCATGAAGGCTGGGGCGAATGCGAGGCATCGCCTCTCACCTCCATAGCGGCCTTCGTATGCCCGATGTCCCACGGCGCATGTCAGCCCGTGGCCGCCTCGGTTCTGGACCAAAACTTGAACGACCCCGAAGACATTGCGCGCATTGCAGCTGCTCTGGAGCTGAACAGCATGGATCTGCTTCAGGCCGTCCACACCTGGTCGGGAGTTGAAACCGCGCTTTGGGATCTTCTCGGCAAGCGGCTCGAACAGCCGGCCTATCGCTTGTTGGGCTATAAGCGAGCCTTTCCCAAGCGGCCCTACGCCTCTCAGCTCTTCGGCGATACGCCTCAAGAGACTCTGGCATTGTGTCGCAAGGCGCGGGCCGCGGGCTTCACTGCGGTGAAATGCGGCTGGGGGCCGTTCGGGCGCGGGACTCTCAAGGAGGACGAAGACCAGCTGATCGCCGCGCGTGAAGGCGTCGGCGCCGACGGAACGCTGCTCATCGACGCCGGCCAGATTTGGGGCGAGAGCGTTGAGTCTGCCCTCTTGCGTCTGCCGCTTCTCGAGCAGGTCTCCGCCGGCTGGCTCGAAGAGCCCTTCCATGGCAGCGCCTATGAAGCCTATGGAGCTCTCGCCCGGAAAAGCGCACAAGTGCCGCTTGCCGGCGGCGAGGCCTCGCACAATGTTTTCATGGGCCGGCACATCATCGACTATGGAAAAGTCGGCTTTGTGCAGATCGATTGCGGCCGCATCGGCGGAATAGGACCGGCGAAGCAAGTCGCCGATCACGCTGTAGCCAAGGGCGTTACCTATGTGAATCATACCTTCACCTCGCATCTGGCTCTGAGCGCCTCGCTTCAGCCCTTTGCCGGTCTCGAGAAGCACAGAATTTGCGAATACCCCGTGGCGCCTCAGCCGCTTGTGCGTGACATCTGCGTCACGCGCCTCGATCTTGACGGCAATGGTGAAATCAATGTGCCCGAGGCGCCCGGATTGGGAATCGAGATGAATCGCGAGTCCATCGAAAAATATCTGATCGATGTGGAAATTGCCGTGAGGGGCAAGCCGCTCTACCGAACGCCTTCCCTCGCCTGACGCGCAACCACGCTCCTTCAGAAATTTTGCTCGAAAGGACGGAGAACTTCGGTCAGACTTGAACCTACGGCGCCGAGCAGGTGCTGCTATGGAATGAGTATTGGGACGAGGAACGTGCGTGGTTTGATCTTGAGCAGAAGCGAAAAGCGGCTGCGCGAACTGGGGCTGGAGCTGCCGCCGCTTGCACGCTCCGTGGGAAATTATCTTCCATTTACACGTTCGGGCAGTCTTCTGATTAGCGTCCAGGGTCCACTCTGGGGCGATGAGCTTCGCTTCCAGGGCCGTTTGGGCGAGCATTTCACGCTCGAACAGGGCCAGGAAGCGGCGCGGCTCGTGTTGCTCAATCTCCTGGCGCAGGTGAAAGTCGCCTGCGATGGCGACCTCGACCGGCTGCGCCGATGCCTGCGCCTGGGAGGGTTCGTCAATTCGACGGCCGATTTCAATCAGCAGACTCTTGTCATGAACGCCGCGTCCGATTTGCTGATCGAGATTTTTGGAGAGCGTGGCCGTCATGCGCGCTTCGTCGTCGGCTGCTCGAATCTTCCCTTCGACCTCGCCATCGAGATCGAGGGCATTTTCGAGATCGGCAAGCCGGAGGGCCATCATGAAAGCCTTTAGGCTTCCCGACCTCGGCGAGGGATTGCACGAAGCCCAGATCATGGAATGGCACGCCCGCCCAGGCGACGAGATCAAGGCCGATGCGCCGCTTCTCTCCGTCGAGACGGATAAGGCGGTGACGGAGGTTCCCTCGCCCTGGAGCGGGCGCATCAGTCGGCTGTGCGCCCGGGTTGGGGATATTGTCAAAGTGGGTTCGGTCGTCGTCGAATATGAAGGCGGCGAACAGGAAAGCGTGCCTTCTCCGCCCAAAGCGCCGGAACTCGAGCCTGTCGCTCCTCTTGCACTCTCCACATCTGCAGGGCGCGCCATGCCGGCAGTCCGCCTCCTCGCAAGGGAGCTGGGCATCGATATCGCCGCTCTTCGGGGCACTGGCCCGCAAGGCGCCGTGCTTGCCGAAGATGTGGCAAAGGCCTTCAGGCCCACCGGTCAGGAGGACTATGCCAGTCTCACCGGGCTTCGCCGCAGCATGGCGCAGAACATGGCGCGTTCAGGCCGCGAGGTCGTTCCTGCGACCGTCCATGAGGAAGCAGACCTCGGCCGCTGGCCTGATCGATCGGGGATCACGCTTCGCCTTGTGCGCGCCATCGCAACAGCCGTTGCCGCTGAGCCGATCCTCAATGCGAGCTATGACGGCGGCGGAGGCTTGATGATGAACCGAGCTCTGCACCTCGGCATTGCGGTCGACAGCAGGGATGGTCTCCTCGTGCCTGTGTTGCGCAATGCCGCCGATTGGCCGCAGGATCGGCTTGGACCGGAATTGGAGCGCCTCATCGAGGCGGCTCGCGCAAGACGTTTGAGTGCGGACGACCTCAAAGGCGCCACCTTCACCCTGTCGAATTACGGCATGATTGCCGGGCTCCACGCCACCCCCGTCGTCATTCCCCCGCAGCTCGCCATTCTGGGAGCAGGCCGCCTCTTCGATCGTTTTCTTATGGTTCGCGGACAGGGGCGCCCGCACCCCATCCTTCCCCTGTCGCTGACGTATGACCATCGTTTCATAACAGGGGGCGAAGCAGCGCGCTTTGTCCGTGCCCTGATCGAGGACCTCGAACGGCCGCAGTAATAAAAGGAGTAGCCCATGCCGAAATACCGCGTTCGCAATGCAGATGCCTATGGCCACGCAATCGGAATTCTCCTTCTCGACTATCGCGGGCCCTTTATTCCGGGCGATGTCGGCAATGCCACGACTTATGACTTCCCCGTGCTGTTCAAGCTCGTCAAGGGCCTGACGCTCGACCGCGTGTTGGAGGGCGATCCTGCTT
>DATBMX010000172.1:0-4211 GCA_036554625.1 Aestuariivirgaceae bacterium | reverse complement strand
GGTGCGCAAGCCGGGCGCCGCCAGCATCATGACGGGCTCGGCGCTCAATCCCCTCTCCCGCACCAGCGACGCAATATAATCCGTGTGGCCCGTGTGCTTAAACCCTGCCGAATAGAGCGTCTTCTTGTGAATGGGGTTGGTGACGATGGCGCTCACTTCTCCTTCGAGCGCCAGGGCCACGCCCGCTTCGATGGCGCCGGTCACCTGCGCGGCATTGGCAGGAGCCAATTGCCCGGGCTTTGGCCTTTGCGCCAGCGGCCGATGGAGGACGGGCAGGGCAGCTTTGAATATTTTCGAGGCTTCTTGCGCCCTGTGGATCGGCGCGATCTCCACGTCCGGTGCGAGCGCCTTCGCCCGTTCCTTGAGGAGCGTGGCGTCGCCGATGAGGAAAAACCCCGCTGACCCCTTATCCTTGAGACTGAGCCAGGCCTTGAGAGTGATGTCGGGCGCAATGCCGGCCGGTTCTCCCATCGTCAACGCGATGGGCTTCGCGCCTTTGAGGCCCATTACTGGGTCTGATCCTGCCTGAGCGAGGGATCCTTGTAATCGATCAGCGCCGTGCGCCTGAGCTCGCGAAGATACTTTTCCTCGTAGACATCGTAAACCTGCTCGACCAGCAGCCGCTGCACCTGATCACGGCTCGGCGCCTCGGGCGTGATCGTGCGATTGCCGCAAAAGGCGATGAGCTGGATGCCTTCCTTTGCCCGCATTGGTCCGATGAGCGCCTTCGTGCCGGATTGGTTCAGAGCGTCGCGCAGCTTCTTCGGGAGCTTGTCGGCAGGCACCTGCGCCAGCTTGCTGACATCGACGTTGAAGATTCCCGCCGTTGCCTCCTTGATGCTCCCACAATCCTTGTATCTTTGCTGGATCTGCCGCGCTTCGACGGCGCGCGCCTGGATCAGCTGGTCGGCGAAGGGATCATTCAGGTCGATGGGCAGCACGATCTCGCGAATCTCATAGACGGCGACCGGCTGAAGCCGCGGGTCCTGCTTGAGGGCGGCGAGCTTCTTGTCGACATCGGCCTCATCGACCTCGGCCTTGATCTTGTATCGTGCGATCAGGACGCGGTTAAACGACAAATTGGTGAGGAGCTGGGCCCTGAGGGCCTTGATGCTGATGCCCACCGACTTGAGCTTCGCCGTGAGTCCGTCGACCGTGGTGCCCGAGCCCTTTGCCAGCCTCTCGATCGCCGCATCCACCTGGTCTTCGGTGAGCGTCGCCTTCAGTCTTGTCGTTTCGTTCCGTTTGAGCACGTCATTGATCAGAATCTCGAGCGCTTCCTTGCGCGTGAGCCTCTTGCCGCTGCCCAGCGTGGCCGTAAGCTTGATGCGCTGCTCGACGTCGAAGCTTGTAATCGGTTGATCATTGACCACCGCCAGCACCGCGCGCGTGGCCGTCGCCGCCGGTGGGGTGAGGACCAAGCCCTGCAGAATGACGAGGCTGATGATCGCGGCGATCCATGTTCTGTGAATTGTCGTGAGGCTCATGGTCCGGTATTTGCTCGGTTGGGGGTGACTGCGGCTGCCCATCGCACAAGATTATGGCGACTACTGGCCGATGTTGTTGCCGAGACCCTTGAAATTGACGGTAAACAGAACGGAATGGCTTTTGTCCAGATCGCCCTCCTCTTCGTCGTCATTGGACACATAGGCGATCCGGAAGTTCAAGCAGTCGCAGTTGAAGGCAAGGCCGAACGTTTCATAGGTGGAAACATCCTGCTCGAAATCATACCGTAGGCCGCCGAAGACGCTCCAGCCGCCCCTGAGCGGCAGCGTTGCATAGGCCCAGGCCTGGAGCTCGTCGGTTGGCCTGCCATAGGCCGGCGCCGCCTCGACATCGCTCAAACCCGCGCTCAGCGTCCAGCTGTCATAGGCTAGGTCGATGCCGGTGTCCTGCACGGCGGGATCCAGCTCGCCATGGTCAAACCGCGCCTGATAGGTAAAGCGCAGGTGGTCCCACGGCTGGAACGCCAGCGCCGCCACGATGTCGGATTGCGTACCCTCGAGCCCCGAACCGTCATCGAAGCTGTTCTCTCCCGCGATATGGAAAGATTCGCCCAGGCTCGCCCTGAGAAACCCGCCATTCGGCATGAGATAGCTGTAGAGTACGCCGGTATTGACCCGAGTGCCTCCTTCGTAACGATCCTCGCCCGAGAATTTCTGGTGCAGGAAGAGATTGCTCGTATCGAAATTGAGGTTGATCGCGTCCTCATTGCCGATCTCGTCTTCCTCGGTCTCGTCGCTCGCCGTGATGAACTGCGCCACGGGCGTCACCACATGTTGTCCGCTCGCCGTGCCGCGCACGAACGGCCACCTGAGATCGAGCCCGGCCGATGGCAGCAGGCGCGACGTGCTGTGATCGTCCTCCGGATCGAGAAGGTCGTCGTCCGGCAGCTCCTCATTGCGATAGAAATCGGCTCTCATCTTGGCGAATGGGGTCGCCAGCGTTCCAGCACTCGATATGAATTGCCGCTGCCAGTGGACCGTGGTCGTGGCGCGCGATTGTTCTTCGCCGTGGACGACGCCTGGATAAGCCGTGATCTCGCTTTCCTCGCGGTAGAGATTGTACACGGAAGACTTCACGCCGAGCTCGCCGCCGAGGACCGGCGTGTCGAACGTGTAATCGTGCTCGACAAAGGGCAGGGCGACAGGGCTGAAGTCGCTGTTCTCCACGATGAGATTGCGAAAATGCATCGCTCTCGCCCTGAAGAAATTGCGGTCGTCGATGCCGGTGATGAACGCCTCGCTCACGATCTCGCGCCGAGAGTCCACGTCGTAGCGGCGCATGAACGTGTCGTCCGACATGGCCGTCGCGTCCCATCCCCAAGTCCAGTTAGGGTTGATCGCGAACTTGCCGGCCGTATGGAGAGACCCTCGCCAACGCCTGTCGCCGGGGGAAGGAATGTCGGGATTGAGTTGGTATATGCCCGCTCCGTCGACAAAATATTCTCCCTTGCGCGTTCGCTGGCGCCAGACTGCCCGCGGCATGATGCCCTGATCCGTAGTGATGAGGGGAAGGAAGGTCAGATCGTAGCTTGGATCGAGCGCCCAGTAATAGGGCACGGTCACGCCGACTCCAATGTCCTTGGAAACGCTGAGCTCGGGCGTGAGAAAGCCCGATCGTCGCTCCACCGTGCCGTCTGTATGCGAAAAGGCAGGCAGCCAGAACACCGGCACGCCGGCCAATTCGAAGGTCATGTCTTCGTGGCGTATCTCGCGGCGCGTTTTGTCATGGGTCGCGATCCGCGACCGGATGCGCCACAGGGGTGTTCCATCGGCCATGACGCAGGTCTTGCACGTGGTGTAGGTCACCCGCTCGAAAATGGTGATCACGCCATCCTGTCGCCGGGCATAATCGGCTGTCACCGTGCCGTTGTTGGTGAGGAGGAGCCGCAGATGTTCAGCAAAGCCATCGCGGAACTTGTTCTGCAGCTGCAGCAGATCGGCCTCGAGAATGTTGCCGCCGGGTTCCCTCAGCCGGATCTGGCCTGTGGCGCGCAAAAGGTCTCTGTTCTGATCGTAGGTCACATTCTCGGCGACCATCACATAGGGCCCATACACGAGCACCACGCGTCCCCTGGCCGTGGCGATCCGCGTCGCCGAGTTGTAGGTGAGCACATGGGCTTCGACTTGCACCCTTGTGCCAGGCGGCGGCCTTTGAATGTCGAACTCGGGTTCGTCCACACTAAGATCGGGGGCGGGCAGGGTAAGCGCTGCCGCCTGCTGCGGGATGCAATGAACGATCAGCGCGGCCGCGGCCAGGGCGGCGCTTGCGGCAGCACGCATCGAGAGCGTTGAAAGACAAGTCTTCCCCCGCTGAGCTCGGCGCACTGTTGGCAATAGCCGCAAAGCTCCCCGCCTCCTTGCATAGCCTGGCCACACGACCCCGATCGCGACCAGGTGATCACGCTACCTTACACTTTTTTACTCGCTGATACGGCTGAACGGAAGCGCAAAAAGCGCGGCAAGTCAGAAAGTTACTGCCTTCTGACACATAATAGACCTTGACAGTGCCGATTCGCGAGGCCTCGTTGCGCATTCAGCCCAAAGCGGCTAAATCCCGCGAAATTTGGCGCAAATCTCCTCCCCCTTTGGACGATTCATGAAAATCAGCTTCATCTCCGAACCGCTTCCTGTTGCCGGCCCGCTCGTTCTTTTCGCGCCCGCCGGCCTCAAGCTGTCCGGATCGGCCGCCTCGGCCAATGAAAAGAG
>DATBMX010000112.1:0-3920 GCA_036554625.1 Aestuariivirgaceae bacterium | reverse complement strand
GCTTTACGGGAAGCGCGCCCAAGCCCAGCGGGTTGCCGGCCACGGGCCAGCCGGTCTCCGTCTGCCACCAATGGTCGATGACCGGCACCTTGAGGATGTCCTCGGCCCATTTCACCGTATCGGGATCGGCGCGCTCGCCGGCGAGAAACAGCGTGCGAAGCCGGGAGAGATCATATTTGCCGACGAAGCGCCCTTGCGGATCCTCCTTCTTGATCGCGCGGAACGCCGTGGGCGCGGTGAACAGCGCCGCCACGCCATGCTCTTGGGCGACGCGCCAGAAGGCGCCCGCATCGGGCGTGCCGACGGGCTTGCCCTCATAGAGGATGGTCGTGGCGCCGTGGAGCAGCGGCCCATAGACGATGTAGGAATGGCCCACCACCCAGCCGACGTCGGAGGCGGCCCAGAACACCTCGCCGGGATCGATGCCATAGATGTTCCTCATCGACCATTTGAGCGCCACCATGTGCCCGCCGTTGTCGCGCACGATGCCCTTGGGCTTGCCCGTCGTTCCCGAGGTGTAGAGGATGTAAAGGGGATCGGTGGCGGCGACCGACGCGCACGCCTCGCGCCGGCCTTGCGCGCGCGCCTGTCGCACCGCCGCGTCCCAATCCTCCTCATCCTTCTCCAATGCTGCCTCCGCTTGCGGCCGTTTGAGGATGATGCACCTCTTGGGCTTGTGCTGGCCGAGTTGAAGCGCCTTGTCGAGAAGTGGCTTGTAGGCGATGACGCGGTTGCCCTCGAGCCCGCATGAGGCAGCCAGTACGATCTTGGGCTTGGCGTCATTGATCCGCGTCGCGAGTTCCTGCGGCGCGAAGCCGCCGAAGACGACCGAATGCACGGCGCCGATGCGGGCTGAGGCAAGCATGGCGATCACCGCCTCGGGCACCATCGGCATGTAGAGGATGACGCGGTCGCCCTCATCGACGCCGCGATCCTTGAGCACGGCTGCAAATGTCGCGACCTCATCCAGAAGTTGCTTGTAAGTGAAGCTCGCCTTCACTCCGCTCACCGGACTGTCGTAGATCAGCGCCTTCTGCCCGCCCCTGCCCGTCCCGACATGCCGGTCGAGGCAATTGTAGCAGGTGTTGCAGCGAGCGCCGACGAACCAGCGGTCGAGCGTCTCGACCTTTTGGAACACCTTCTCCCACGGCCTGATCCAGTCGATGTCGCGCGCCGCCTCCGCCCAGAAGCCTTCGGGATCGCTCTGCCAGCGCTGATAAACGTCTTTATATCGGCTCATTGGTGCAACTCGCTTCAGGGGCTCTCGCCGGAATGACGATACAAATATCGCACGGACTCGCCTATGGTCCCATCGACCAGATGTCATTCCCTGGGACCGACGATGAATCCTTACGATAAGGGCCTCGCCCGCAACCCCGCCAATTGCCAGCCCCTTACCCCCTTGACCTTTCTCGAACGCTCGGCAGCCGTCTACCCGCAGCACACAGCGATTGTTCACGGCCGCCGGCGCTTCACCTATTCCGAATTCTACGCCCGCAGCCGCAGGCTCGCCTCGAGCCTCAAACAGCTCGGCGTAACGCGCGGCGACACCGTTTCCGTCATGCTCGCCAACACGCCCGCCATGCTCGAGGCCCACTATGGCGTGCCCATGACAGGCGGCGTCCTCAACACGCTCAACACCCGCCTCGACGCCCCGATCATCGCCTTCATCCTCGACCACGCCGAAGCCAAGGTGCTCATCGCCGACAAGGAGTTCGGAGCGACCGTCAAGGATGCTTTGAGCCGCACGACAAAGGCGCGGCCAGTCGTCATCGACTATGACGATGCGGAACTCGCAGGCGCAGGCGAGCGGCTGGGCAACATCGAATATGAAGAGTTCCTCGCCCGCGGCGATCCCGATTTCCTCTGGTTCCGGCCGCAGGACGAATGGGACGCAATGTCACTGAACTATACCTCGGGCACCACCGGCAATCCCAAGGGCGTCGTCTATCATCACCGCGGCGCCTATCTTCTCGCCCAGGGCAACGTGCTCACTGCCTCTATGCAGAAGCATCCCGTCTATCTGTGGACGCTTCCCATGTTCCACTGCAACGGCTGGTGCTTTCCCTGGTCCCTCTCCGTTGTCGGCGGCACACATGTGTGTCTCCGCTGGGTGCGTTCCGCGGCGATCTGGGAGGCGCTTGCCGGGCACAGGGTCACCCATCTCTGCGGCGCGCCTATCGTCATGTCGACGATTCTCAATGCACCGGCGGAGGAAAAGCGCCCATTGCGCCATACCGTCGAGTTCTTCACCGCCGCAGCACCCCCGCCTGAGGCTGTTCTCGCCGCTATGGCCGAAGCGGGATTCAACGTCACGCACCTTTATGGTCTCACCGAGACCTATGGCCCTGCCGTGGTGAATGATTGGAACGCGGCATGGGACGCATTCCCCGCCCCTGCGCGCGCCGCCATGAAGGCGAGGCAGGGCGTGCGCTATTCAGCGCTCGAGGAGCTCGACGTGCTCGATCCTGAGACCCTGCGCCCTGTTCCGCGCGACGGCGAGACCTTGGGCGAGGTCATGTTCCGCGGAAACATCGTCATGAAGGGCTACCTCAAGAATGAGGCGGCGAGCGAAGAAGCCTTCCGTGGCGGCTGGTTCCACTCGGGCGATCTGGGCGTCATGCATCCCGATGGCTACATCCAGATCAAGGACCGCTCCAAGGACATCATCATCTCAGGGGGGGAGAACATCTCCTCGATCGAGGTTGAAGACCGGCTCTACAAACATCCTAAGGTTCAACTCGCCGCAGTGGTCGCCCGCCCAGACGAGAAATGGGGCGAAACTCCCTGCGCCTTCGTCGAGCTGAAGCCTGGCGCCAAGGTCGCCTCCGAGGAATTGATCGACTGGTGCCGCGCCGGTCTTGCTCACTACAAATGCCCGAGGCACGTCGTTTTCGCCGAGATTCCCAAGACCTCAACCGGCAAGATCCAGAAATTCAAGCTGAGGGAGATGGCGAAGCAGACCCTGTTGTGATGGGCCCTTCACCCTTTGCCTTCTCTTGCATCTTCGGATTCCCCCCTATCGTCATGCGCGGACTTGATCCGCGCATCTGCCACGGTCATAACGTATAAGAGTGTGCAAGCGGGATTCCGGCTTGCGCCGAATGACGGTTGAAGCGCTGCTCGCTCTTTGAAAAACGCAAACCACCCCCTCCGGGCCTTTGCCCGGAATGCATTGTCGCTGCAATCTACAAACTCGGGCTGATCAGCCCCGCATCTGGGACTCTAGCCGAGCGATCTCGTCCTTCAGCTTAAGCTTCTTTCGTTTCAGTTCGGCGATCGTAAGGTCATCGGAGCTTGGATGAGCGAGCTCTTCCTCGATCTGCAAGTCCAGCGCCTTATGTTTCGCCGTCAATTCACTAAGATGCGTCTGAAGCGACATCCAGGCCTCCACATTTGAGTGGTTTAACGCTGCTGATCATGGCACAGATCGGCCCAAATGTCGAACCTGCCGCGCGCTCAAGTTTAACTTCTCATAAGTTATAATCCGATGCTTGCACCGGGGCCAAAACAACGCGAATATGGCTCGTATCGAGGTGAGCATGGAAGCTGAAGCTGAGAACGAGCTTCGCGCACGGCTTGCTGAACTCAAGCAGCAGCATCGCGACCTTGATGCGGCCATAGCGAGCCTGGAAGGAGGCGCCTCGCGCGATCAGCTTCAGCTCACCCGACTGAAGAAGCAGAAGTTGCTGTTGAAGGACCAGATACAGAACATCATCGACCGCCTCATTCCTCCCATCATCGCCTGATCCTTCCGTCGCCAAAGACCGCCACATGTCCGCAGAGCAAAAGCCGCTGATTGCCATCATCATGGGCAGCCAGTCCGATTGGGAGACCATGCGCCATGCCGCCGAGACGCTGGAGAAACTCGCCATCCCCTATGACACGCGCATCATCTCCGCCCATAGGACCCCCGATCG
>DATBMX010000116.1:0-9641 GCA_036554625.1 Aestuariivirgaceae bacterium | reverse complement strand
CGAGAACACGATAGCCGCGCGAGGCCAAGGCGCGGGAAGCGAAGGCGCGCACCGCATCCTCGTCCTCGACGAGCAGCACCGTTCCCTTGCCGGTGAGATCCTGCTTCTTGGGCTTGGGTCCGTCGACCCTGATTTCATCGTCTCTGGCCGGCTCGCGATGATGGCGAGGCAGATAGATGCGAAACCTGGTGCCCTTGCCCACCTCGCTTTCGCAGAATATGAAGCCTCCCGTCTGCTTCACGATTCCATAGACCGTCGAAAGGCCGAGCCCTGTTCCCTTGCCAACGTCCTTGGTGGAGAAGAACGGCTCATAAATCTTGTCCACGACCTCGGGCGGCATGCCGGTGCCGGTATCCTCGATCTCGCACAGCACATATTCGCCTGCCGGTATGACATCGGGTCTGATGGTCCGCGACTCCTCCATCGTGACATTGGCTGTTCGCACGGTCAGCCTCCCGCCCTTGGGCATGGCGTCGCGAGCGTTCACCGCAAGATTGACGATCACCTGCTCGAACTGGTTGACGTCGATCTTGACGAGCCCCACGTCGCGCCCGTGTACGACTTTGAGCTCCACTTTCTCGCCCAACAGCCGGCCGAGCAGATTGCCGAGGTCCGAAATGGCGTCGGTGAGGGAGAGCACCTCGGGGCGCAGAGTCTGCCTTCGCGAGAAGGCCAGAAGCTGGCGCACCAGATTGGCGGCTCGATTGGCGTTCTGCTTGATGTTCATGATGTCGGCAAAGGCCGGATCGGTCGGTCGATGGCGGGCCAGAAGCAGGTCTGAAAAACCGATGATGGCGGTAAGCACATTGTTGAAATCATGCGCCACGCCGCCCGCCAGCTGGCCGATGGCCTGCATCTTTTGGCTTTGCGCCAACTGAACTTCGAGCGCGCGGTGTTCCGTCGTTTCAACTGCAAAGACAATCGTCTGTCCCATCTCGCCCAGCTCCTGACCCGCGGGGGCGAAGAAAATCTGCACGGTGCGCGACTGATCGCCGGCAAGAGCGATATCGACGGGCGGAGCCTGGGCTCCCCGCCTGAAAGCCTGCCGCAAACTGTCGCTCAGGTTGGACCGGAAGGGTTCGGCGGCAAGATCGGCCAAGGGCGCACCGCGCTTGGCAGCCGGACTGAGCTTCAGGAATGCCGCATTGGCATTGGCGATGCGGCCGGCGCGGTCGATTTGCGCGATGGCAATCGGCGCGGCATTGAAGAGGCGCGATAGCTGCAGCTCCGCCTCGTGCACGCCCGCGCCAAGCGCCTCCTCGGTGCCCGTGCGGCGAAGAACCAGAGAGCGTGAGGGCCGCGGCTTTCCGCTCTCATCGAAATCGGTACGATGAATGACGCGAACGGGAAGCAGGCGCCCCTCGCGTGTCTTGACTTCGATGTCGATCGTATCGATACGGTCCGTTCCCGGTTTAGGCGCGATGCCGAGAAGAAGCTGCTTCCCTGTGATGGTGGCGATATCCTCGAGCCGAAGCCTTCCATCCATCGTCTGATCGAGATCGAGGCCGAGCCACGAGGCGAGCGTGGCATTCACATAGGAAACCCGCCCGTCGGTATCGGTAGAGAAGAATCCCGCCGGCGCGTGATCCAGATAGCTGATGATGTATTGCAGCCTCGAGAAGGCCTTCTCCTGTCGATGGCGGTCGCTGCTCACATCGGCAAGCCGCCACAGGCTGTAGACCTGCCCGAGACTCGCGGCGATCGGCGCCACAGAGACTCTGATCCAGGTCGGCTCCTCGGGCTTGGCGCCGGCGGCCGAAGATCCTGCCGCCAACCTGAATTCCTCCGACGCCGGCCTGCGCTCGCGCGCCGCCTGCGCCAGCCTGTAGATCCGGTCCGAAATCTCGGAGTGGCCGGAATAGAGGTTTTCCACGCCGACCATGCGGGCAGTGCCGGCCTGGGCGATGAGGGAGCGGTATGGACCGTTGGCATAGATGACACGGCTTCGGCTGTCGGTGACGGCGAAGGCCTCGTCGATCGCATCGGCCAACCCGTCGAAGAAGGCGCGCTGGCGCGGCATGCTTCCGATATGAAAAAAGCCGGCGAGCACGCCGAGGATGCTCACGAGCCCGATCGCCGACAGCATCACGAGCCCCGTCGGCAGGCCGAGGGAAAAATCAGGCCTGAGCCAATAGGTTAGAAGAAAGGCAATGGCCGCGGCACAAAGGACGATGAGAATCGCGGTCAGCGACTGGCCACGCTGTCCGTGCAGCACCAAGGTTCCCGCCGCCTGCGTTCTGCTGTCGTCCATGGGTACCGCCCCGCGGCCCCTGCCCGAGGCCGAATCATGGCGAGTATAGGCCATATGCCGCAGACGCCGTCAGCACGAGAATGCTCTGTTGGGCCTTCATCTTTCGCTATTTTCCACGTGCGACTCTGTTACACTGAGGCAAACTGGCAGGAACGGTGCGACCCATGGGGCAATTGATGGAAATTCCCAATATCGGCACCTACGCCATCGCGGCGTTCGTGCTCCTGCTCGCGTTGATCATTATTTTGCTGGTCGTTCGATCTAGCGGCGGCGGAAGCCGGGCGCGCTATGGGCAGAGGCTTGGCTTGAGCGAGTATTACGAGATCGACAAGCTGCGCCGCCTCGTTCTGGTGCGGCGCGACGGGGTTGAGCATTTGCTCATGATCGGCCCCAATCAGGATCTCCTCATCGAAAGCGGCATCGGCATCAATGACAGCGAGGTTTCACTCGATGACGATGCGCCGCTGCTGCGGCGAGCGCCGCAGCGCCTGGAACCGGCGAGCGAGAATGTGGAACGCGGGGAGCCGCCGCCGATGCGGCCTCGCATGGCACCGCGTCCGGCGGTATTCGGCGACCGTGCCCCGAATTTGCGCAGCGTCGAGCCGGATGGGCCACAGCTAACGTCGATGCGGGGCAACTACGATCGCTCAGAGAGTTGATCGTCTGCCACCTCTCGTCCCCGCGACGAAAGTCGGGGCCCGGCTTGGACGGCAGCAACGTGAAGCTGGATTCCGGCTTTCGCCGGAATGACGATTGAGAGCAGTACAATGCGCGAGCTGAAATCCGGCTATACAATCAGTCGTCGCGATAGACCTTTTCGCGACGTTCATGGCGCTCCTGCGCTTCGATCGAGAGCGTTGCAATAGGACGCGCATCGAGACGCCGGAGCGATATCGGCTCGCCAGTCTCCTCGCAATAGCCATATGAGCCGTCTTCAATCCGCTGGAGGGCCGCATCGATCTTGGCGATGAGCTTGCGCTGCCGATCGCGCGTTCTCAGTTCGAGAGCTCGATCCGTCTCCGTCGAGGCGCGATCTACGAGATCGGGGAGCACATTGTTCTCGTCCTGCAGATGCTCCAGAGTTTCCTTGCTCTCGCGCAAGATGTCTTCTTTCCAGGCGAGGAGTTTGTGGCGAAAGTAATCACGCTGCCTCTCGTTCATGAAAGGCTCGTCTTCGCTCGGCCTGTAATCACGGTAGTTGTTGACAGCCATAAGCAATCCCTCAATCCCCCTCGAGCAGAATCGCCGCCTTATATCCACGCTTTCCAGGCTCGACAATAGTTTTGGCGAGTGTCGCAAATTAATTCGCCAAGCATGGCAGAAGAGCCGCACCTGAAGATTTAAGCGTCTCGGGAGCCGAATGCCAAATTTTGCACTGCGGGAAGATTAACTTTTTGTAGACCTTCGAGTCCGATGGTATTGGGAACTTACGGGGGTAAGAACATGTCGAGTTCAAGGGCAGGAGACGGTCCTGCGCTTCCTGGTGCGTCTTTGCATGTTGACAAACGCGGCAGGGGCAGACTGCGGCAGCTGAAATCCGGCATCATCGTGTTGAACGACCGGCGCAGCACTTTGGGCTGTATGATCCGCGACGTCAGCGAATCCGGCGCGCGCCTCAAGTTCGGCAGCGTGGTCGTCCTGCCCGACGAGTTCGAATTGATATTCGTACAGGAACGCACGATCGTCGGTGCCAGAAAGTGCTGGCACAGGCAGTCGGAGTGCGGGGTCACCTTCACCGGCCCCAGGCGTCCGGTTCCTGCTCACCCCACGGTCAAGGGATAGGCGCCGCTCGGCGCTCGTCCAACCGGTCCTTCAGCTGCATGTTCCAATAGCTGATTTGAACGCCTGCGCGGCCGAGCCACCCGCCGACCCAGGGCGCGCCGAAAGCTGAGAACCTGCGCCATTCGTCATCGCCTCCTGTGACGGCGCGGGCGATCAGAAGGCCTGCCATGGCCGTGGTGTTGAGGCCATGGCCGCCGAAGCCGCTTGCCATCCAAAGTCCGGCCCCCGTCTTGCCGATCAGCGGCATCTTGTGCAGGGCATATCCCATGAGACCGTTCCAGGCGAACTCCATTTTGGGATCGCCGAGCTGCGGGTAGATGCTCAGCATGTCGTGTTTCATCATCTCCGCAAGCCTGTTCGGCTCGGTGACACGGGTCGTGATCTTGCCTCCCCACAAAAGGCGATTGTCGTCGATAAGCCTGTAGTAGTTTCCGGCTCGCCGCGTGTCGGCGACAGCCGCTGTCGTTGCAATCGCATCGGAGGCGCGTTCACCCAGAGATTCGGTCACGGCGACATAGGTGGCGACGGGAAGCATGGCGCGGGCCATGGTTCGCGACAGGCCGGGATGATTATGGCAGAAAACAACCTGTCCCGCCGCAATCGTCCCTTCGGGCGTGGCAACGAGATGACCGGAGCCGCTTTGCTCGACGCTCACCACGCGAGAGCCCTCGAAGAGCCGCGCGCCCTGGGATTCCGCATGGCGCGCAAGAGCAAAGCAATAGCGCAAAGGATGAATGTGAAACGCCTTGCGGTCGATCCGGCTTTCGTAATAGCGCCTCGACTTGAGCAGTTTTCGCGTTTGTTCGACGTCGAGGAGTTCAACCTGCTGGCCGAAGTCGCGCGCAAGCATCTCCACCAACCGCCGTTGCCGTGAGGGATCGGGATATCGCGTGGCGACGATCCAGCCGTCTCCCGTGCGTATGGCAGGATCGAGCTCGGCGACCCGGGCTCGCACATATTCGGCGCCCTCGACAGACAGTCTGAACAGAGCCTGCGCCTCCGCAAGGCCGACGCGCCTGACGACTTGCGTCAGGCTCTCGGCAAAGCCGGAAGAGACGAAACCGCCGTTGCGGCCCGAAGCGCCCCAGCCGATGCGGTTCGCTTCCAGGAGAATGACGTCTTTTCCGGAACGAGCGAGCTCCAAAGCCGTGGTGAGACCAGCGAGCCCTCCCCCTATGACGCAAACGTCACACGCGCGAGCGCCGGCGATTCTGGGCCTTGGCGGAGGAATGGCGCAGCTCGCCGCATACCAGCTGCGGGGATAATCAACCTGCGCTCTCACAATCGGCCACTCATAGCTCGAAAGTCTCTCTGGGGCTTGTTGCCGAGGCCGCCTCTGGGCTAGGAAACAGCTGCAACATTTCCGGCCACCTTCATGCGCTTTTCCTCAGCCAAAGACTTCCGCGCCTGGCCCAATAAGGCCGTGACCATCTTTGGCATGTCGGGCGTTGGCAAGACAACTCTCGCGCGGCTGCTGCGCACGAACGGCTGGTTTCACTACTCCGTGGATTATCGCATCGGCACGCACTACATGGGCGAGCACATCGTCGACAATTTCAAACGCGAAGCGATGAAGGTGCCATTCCTGCGCGATTTGCTGCGCTCAGACTCGATCTATATATCCTCCAACATCACCTTTGACAATCTGGCGCCCTTGTCGACCTATCTGGGCAAGCCGGGAAACCCGAAGAAGGGAGGTATCGGCTTCAAGGAGTACTGCCGGCGCCAGGCACTGCACCGCGACGCGGAGTTATCGTCGCTGTTGGATGTGCCGATGTTCGTTCACAAGGCCCGCGAGATCTATGGCTACGACCATTTCATCTGCGATTCGGGCGGCAGCCTGTGCGAGATCGTCGATCCTGGCAACCCTTCCGACCCTGTGCTGCGGACGCTCGCCGACCATACGCTGCTGCTTCACATCGAGGGCACGGAAGATCATGCGCGCACCTTGGTCGAGCGGTTCCGGCGGGAGCCCAAGCCCATGTATTACGAGAAGGGCTTCCTGCAGGCGAAATGGGCGGAATACAAGAAAATCCATGAGATTGCCGAAGATGACAATGTCGATCCCGACGATTTCATCGTCTGGGGCTTCGAGCAGCTTCTCCTGCGGCGCATACCTATCTACGAGGCGATTGCGCGCAACTTCGGCTATTCCATGTCGATGGAGGTCATTCCAAAACTTGGAAGCGATACCGACTTCGTCGACGCCGTGAGCGCCATTATCGACGCCTCACGGAGCTGAGCGACCAGAGATGCCGATCAAGATACCGAACGACCTGCCTGCCCGCTCGACGCTCGAGCAAGAGGGCGTCATGGTCATGACCGAGGACGCCGCGGTGCGCCAGGACATCCGTCCGCTGCGCATCGGGCTCCTCAATCTCATGCCCAACAAGATCAGGACCGAAACGCAGTTCGCCAGACTCGTCGGCGCGACGCCCCTGCAGGTCGAGATGACGCTCGTCAAGATCACCGCGCACACGCCGAAGAACACGCCGGCCGAACATATGCTCGCGTTCTACCGCAACTGGGAAAGTATCAAGAACGAGAAGTTCGACGGCTTCATCGTCACCGGCGCCCCCGTCGAGCTCCTTGAGTTCGAGAGCGTTACCTATTGGGACGAGCTGCGGCGCATCTTCGACTGGACGAAGACGCATGTGCATTCCACGATGAACATCTGCTGGGGGGCCCAGGCCAACCTCTACCACTTCCACGGCGTCCAAAAGCACGCGCTGTCGAAGAAAGCGTTCGGCGTCTTTCGCCATCGCAATCTCCGGCCCTCATCGCCTTATCTGCGGGGATTTTCCGATGATTTCTCGATCCCCGTATCGCGCTGGACGGAGGTCCGCCGCTCGGAAATCCCGACAAATGCCGGCATCGAAGTGCTCATCGAGTCGGACGAAGCAGGGGTGTGCCTGATTCATGATGCCCCGCACTCCTCCCTGTGCATGTTCAACCACATTGAGTACGACACGCGCACCTTGTCGGACGAATACTGGCGCGACATCAATGTCGGGCGGCCCATCGAGCTCCCGCGCGACTATTTTCCCGGCAACGACCCGCAGGCGCCGCCGGAGAATCGCTGGCGCAGCCATGCACACCTGCTGTTCGGCAACTGGATCAACGAAGTCTACCAAACCACCCCTTTCGATCTGAACGAAATCGGCAAGAAGTAGAACGTCACACAGCCGACATGCGCCTCTGCTTGAGCGACCGTGCCATGCCTCGTTGCAAGCAGTGATGATCAATTGACCTGCGGGAGCGCGCCACATGCTCAGACTCGTCCTTATGCGTCACGCCAAGTCGAGCTGGACCGACAGAAAGCTTGACGATTTCGATCGGCCGTTGAGCAAGCGGGGCAGAGAGTCGGCCCCGATGATGGGGCGCGAACTCGCCAAGCGAGGGCTCACGCCGGAGCACATTCTGTGCTCCCCGGCCAAGCGCACCCGCGAGACGCTGAAGCTTCTTGCCGATGGCATGCAAGCCAAGCCCGCCGTTTCTTTTGAGAACCAGCTCTACAGTTTCGGCGACGGCAGCACCTATCTCGAGATCATCGCCACCCAGCAAAGCGCCTCGCCCCTGATGGTCATCGGGCACAATCCGTCGATTCAGAACCTGACGCTGCGGCTTATCACGCCGAACAGCGGCGAACTCGTCGAGCGAATCGAGCGAAAGTTCCCGACCGCTGCGGTAGCGGTGATCGATCTGCCGATCGAATCATGGGGGCAGTTGAAGAGGTTGAACGAGGTTGCGGGCAGGATCGAGACGTTCCTCAGCCCGAAGATGCTGCAGTCCTAGCTGGCACGGCGCTTGCCAATCACCGTCGGCAAGGCCATCTATGGCTTCACTGAACGGACAGGCGGATGTCTCCATCCATAATCGACGAGACCAGGATCGCGCTGGGCGGTTTGAGGGACTTTGCGCGCGGGTTGACGTCGCCCAATCTGCGGCTGGGCGTCACCGGTCTCGCCCGTTCGGGAAAAACTGTGTTCATAACCGCGCTCGTGCACAATCTCATTCACGGCGGCCGCCTGCCTTTGTTGTCCGCCTACGCTGGAGGGCGCATCGTTCGCGCCTATCTTGAGCCTCAGCCCGATTTCGAACTGCCGCGTTTCGCTTATGAAGCCCATGTCGAATCGCTTACCGGCGAGAACAGGGCATGGCCGGAAAGCACAAAGCGATTGAGCGAGCTGCGGCTGACCATTGAGTATATGAGCCGCGGCCTGTTCAGCCGCGATGGTGTGCCGCGCCAGCTGTCAATCGACATATTGGATTATCCCGGTGAATGGCTTCTCGATCTGCCGTTGATGGAGTTGAGCTATTCGCAATGGAGCGCCGCCACGATTGCGGCAAGCCGGAAACAGCCCCGCGCCTCACTGGCGAAGAATTTTCATGAACTTCTTTCAAGCCTCGATCCTCATGCAAGGCACGAAGAGTTGCAGGCCGTCAAAGCCGCGGAACTTTTCACGTCTTATCTCTCGCGCTGCCGGGGCGAGGAAATTGCGCTGTCGACCGTGCCGCCAGGACGCTTCTTGATGCCGGGAGATCTCGCGGGCTCGCCGCTCCTCACTTTTGCGCCCCTCGACGTCGCCGCCGACGCCGCGCCGCGCCGGGGAAGTCTCTTTGCGCTCATGCAACGGCGATACGAGGCCTATGTGACGCAGGTGGTGAAGCCTTTCTTCATCAATTACTTCGCGCGCCTCGACCGGCAGATCGTGCTCATCGATGCTCTCTCCGCCCTGAACGCCGGACGCGAGGCGATAGCCGATTTGAGGATTGCGTTGACGGAGATACTCGCCGTCTATCGCCAAGGCTCGAGTTCCTGGGCATCTCAAATCTTGGGGCGCCGCATCGACCGAATCCTGTTCGCCGCCACCAAGGCCGATCAGCTCCACCACTCGTCGCACAACCGATTGGAGTCAATCATGCGCGCCATGCTCAAGGACGCGTCTGCGCGCGCGCGGTTCAAAGGGGCCGCTGTCGATGTCTCGGCGCTCGCCGCCATCCGCGCTACGCGCGAAGCCATGGTAAGGCAGAGGTCGCAGGAACTACCCTGCATCGTCGGCATGCCGGAGAAAGGCGAGCGCATCGGAACAAGCGTCTTCGACGGCGTGACGGAGGCCGCTGTTTTCCCCGGCGATCTGCCGGAGAACCCTTCCGAAGCGCTGCGCGGCGGACTGGAGGCGCAAGTGCGCTTCATTCGCTTCCGTCCGCCCGTGTTGAAGCCTCTGAACGAGCTTGGGCTCGGCGCGAGTTTTCCGCATATTCGCCTCGACCGTGCATTGGAATTCCTGATCGGAGACCGGCTCTCATGACCGAACGCAAGCCACAGGCCTTCACATGGGGAGAGACTTCTCGGAGCGCGCGAAGCAAGCCGACCCGCGAGCCCAGAAGCATTCCGGTAAGCCGCATCCAGTTCGAGGACGAAGCCGAGCAGGGCCAACTTCCCGAGCTTCAGCCGGCGGTCGCCACGCGTTCGCGCTCCAGATGGCTCGGCGTCCTCATCACGGCTCTTTGCGTTCTCATTCTCATGTGGGCAGGCCTTGGCCTTGCCGAGCTGATCCAGAGTCTCTTTGCACATTCTGCCGTTCTTGGCTGGACAGGCACCGGC
>DATBMX010000110.1:0-9696 GCA_036554625.1 Aestuariivirgaceae bacterium | reverse complement strand
TGAAGCAGCAGATTCGCGCCGCTGCGCCTTCGATCGCCACGTGAAACTGCTCACGGGCGAAGACCAGCGGTCGCACAAAGGCGATGCGCCATCGTTCGCCCTGGTGGACATTCCTGTCGCCGGACAGACGCTGCGCCTGCCCGACCTTCCTCGCTATCGCAAGTTCTACCGCAAGCTCGCATCTGGCGCTTGGGAACCGCGCACATTCGGCGTTCTCGCCGCCAATCTGGACCGATCCACCACCTATCTCGACATCGGGGCCTGGATCGGCGTCACAGCTTTTTGGGCAAGCCGGCTGGCGAAATCCGTGATTGCCGTAGAACCCGATCCTTGCTGTCGCGAAATCCTACGTGCCCTCTCTCCTCTCTATTCCAATGTCGAGGTCGTCGAGGCCGCAGTTTCCCCTGAAACCTCGGTAACAATCCAATCCGTCTCCGGATTCGGCAGCTCCGAGACGAGCGTTCTCGACATTGGAGACGGCGAGACGATCACCGTGCCCGGAATATCGATCGACTCCCTGATGGCGCGCGCGGGCCATGGTCCCGTCTTCGTGAAGATCGACATCGAGGGTTACGAATATGCGATCCCGAACGAGATCGGCCGGCTCGAAGATTATCGACCCAGGGGCGTGCAATGCGCGGTTCACCCGCAACTACTCGAGAGCAGCATGAAAGGTCCCTTGCCGCTCAGACGTCTCAAGGTCCTGTTTGCGACCATTCACCTGTGGAGAACCCTGTCCCGCCTCGCCCCCAGACGCAGCGTTCCCCGTTATGGCGGCTTTCTGCGCTATGTGCTGCTGGGCCTTCTCTTTCGGCGAACGCCAAAAGGCACGGATTTCCTTTTCCTGCGAGACTCACGGCGATCTTGACGCCTTCCGGCAAACCTCACTAGCATCGCGCCGCATTCGATTTTTCCTGATATTCGAGCCCTTCCGACAGGAGCAACGAAACGTGCGCTTGCGATTGAGCTTTGCCTTTCTCATTGCGCCGGCAGTCTGGGCGAGCGCCATGGGCGAAACCTGGCATGAGCCTCTCACCGACGGGTTCGAGGGCAAGGATTTTTCCGCCTCCGGCGGCCTCTATTACAAGATGAACGACGAACAGCGCGCCGGAACAGTGGAATTCCAGAGCGAGGTGACTCATGCAGGCCAAGGAGCGTTGAAGCTCTCGGTCGAGCCTCTCTGCCCCAAGACGGATGAGGATTGCAGCGAAAGGGCGGAAATTTGGGAGAGGCCGGAGCTGTGGGTGCCCTTTGATCAGGGCGTCTGGTATGGCTTCGCCGTGAAATTCGGTGAGCCTGTTCCAGAGGACGATCACCGCTATATCATTGCGCAATGGAAGCGCGAGATCGACGGCACGCCGGGAGACTTCAGCCCTTTTCTTGCCCTGCGCATGAACAAGGGAAGATTGTTCACCACGGTCGAAACCAATCTCGTCTCGACCACACGCGTCGAGCCCGTGGGAACAGCCGCCGAGTGCGGCGAGGGCGAAACGGCGGTGTGGCTACGGCCCGAGACGAACCAGACTCGCGCTCTCGTCGCAACCGATGCAACCTGGTCCATCGAGAACAGCGCCCGGTTCAACGCGTGCACAAGCGAGATCAAGGTGACCCACTATGGCAACGCTCTTCCCGAGCCTGGCTCGGGGTGGATCGATTTTGCGATCTATTCGAAACCTGGCCCCGAGGGAACGGGCCACATCGAATTGTTCGCGAATGAACAGAGGATCGTGACGGTGAAGGGAAGAATCGGCCATTCCGAAAAAGGGCTGGGACCCTATCAATATTTCAAATTCGGCCCATACCGCGCCGGGCACGACAACGTCTGGACCCTCTATTACGATGAGTTTCGCCGCAGCCCTCGCTGCTCGGACGTTCTCAAGCACGCACCCTGTCCGTTCTGACGATGGGCAATCTAGGCATCCCGTTGGGAGTAAGTTATCTTGCCAACGTTAACGATAAGAAACCTCGAGAGAGCGGCACGAATTGACTTTGAACACTTCCCCACAGGACCTGCTCCACATCGAAGATCTGGGCATCGCCTTCGGGCTCCATGGCGGAGACATTCAGGCGGTCAGGAGTGCGAGCTTTCGCATTCTCCCCGGAAAGGTGACGGCGCTCGTCGGCGAATCCGGCTCCGGCAAATCGGTGATCGCGCAGGCGATCATGGGCATCCTTCCGCGCGCCGGGCGCATCACCAAAGGACGAATTCTCTTCTCCGATCCAGCCGGCGGCGGCACGATGGATCTTGCGCAGCTATCCCGCGATGGACCCGAGTTTCGCGCGCTTCGCGGCGGCCGCATCGGCATGATCTTCCAAGAACCAATGACATCGCTGTCGCCGCTTCACACCATCGGCAATCAGATCGACGAGGCGCTTGTCATTCACTCGTCCGTCTCGACAAGGGAAGCGCGCAAGCGAACGATGGATATGCTGGGCCTCGTCGGATTTCCCGACCCCAGACGTGCTGCCGACATGTATTCCTTTGAGCTTTCCGGCGGCTTGCGCCAGCGCGCCATGATCGCCATGGCGCTCATATGCAATCCCGCACTGCTCATCGCCGATGAACCGACGACGGCGCTCGACGTCACCATACAGGCACAGATCCTTCAGCTCCTCAGCGACCTCCAATCGCGTTTCAACATGGCCATGCTGCTCATCACTCATGACTTGGGCGTGGTGGCAAACATCGCCGATGAAGTGTCGGTGATCTATCACGGCGAGATCATGGAGGCGGGGACCGTCAAGCACATTTTCCGCGAGCCGACCCACGCCTATCTGAGGGGGCTCATGGCGGCGGTCCCGCATTTCGACATGAAGCCGGGGGAACGCCTGAAGGCCTTGCGAGAGATTCCCGTGGGGGCAAGCAGCATGCTGCTCAAATCGGAGAAGCCCCGGGGCGAGGACCGCCACACCGTTCTCCAGGTGAAGAATGCGAGCAAGTCCTTTTCGACCCGAAAGACGGGCTGGTTCAGCGATTCCTCAGCCGCCAAGGTGCGCGCCGTCGATGACGTAAGTTTTGAAATCAAGCGTGGTGAATGCCTTGGCCTCGTCGGCGAGAGCGGTTGCGGCAAGACAACGGTGAGCAAGATCATCATGCGCGCCGTCACGCCGGATTCAGGCGAGGTCTGGTTCGACAGCGGCAGCGGCCCCATCGACGTGCTCAAGGCCGAGGGAGAGCAGCTGCAGGCGCTGCGGGGCAGAATCCAGATGGTGTTTCAGGATCCCTTCAGCTCCCTGTCGCCGCGCATGACGGTGCAAAACATTCTGAGCGAACCGTTGGAGATACATGAGCGCGGAGATGCCGTTTCGCGGCTCGAAACCGTCAAGACGCTGATGCAGGCGGTGGGGCTCGATCCGCGATTCCTCAGCCGTTACCCCCACAGTTTCTCGGGCGGCCAGCGGCAGAGAATAAGCATCGCCCGCGCCCTTGCGCTGAAGCCGGATCTCCTGATCTGCGACGAGCCCGTGTCGGCGCTCGATGTCTCCGTCCAGGCTCAGATATTGAATCTGCTCAAGGACCTGCAGAAGGAGCTTGGCCTCACCTATCTCTTCATCTCTCATAATCTCGCGGTCTTCGATTACATGGCGGATCGCATTGCAGTCATGTATGCCGGCCGCATCGTGGAGCTTGCCCCGCGCGAAACTCTGTTCAATGCGCCCGTTCACCCCTACACGCGCGCGCTTCTTGCGGCCGTGCCTTTCCCCGATCTCGACCGGCCGCTCGATTTCGATGCGCTCAAGCTTGGCAAGACTTTGAAGGCGAATGGCTGGGGCAAGCTATTCCAAGACGACGATCCCGACGGGCTGGCGCCCGCCGATCTGGGCGGAGGCCATCTGGTGCTTGCGCGCCGCGACGCCACCGCGAAAGAGCTGCGCTCATGGTAACCCGGCGAACTGCGCTAGGAGTCATTGCGGGGACGGCGCTCGCTCCTCTCGATTTCGCACGCGCCTCGCCAACCGAGCCGCCTTTTTTTGAGGCGGAGGTCCAGAGCGGCGTCCTGCCGCCCTTCGCGGAGCGGCTGCCGCAGGTTCCCCGCGTTGTCAACGTGGCCGCGGCGGGCCGCAAGCTCGGCCGCTATGGCGGCAGCGTCCGCATGCTGATCGGCGGCCAGCGGGATATCCGTCTCATGACCATCTACGGATATGCGCGGTTGGTCGGTTATGATGAAGGCCTCACGTTGCGCCCCGATGTTCTCGAAAGCTTCGAAGTCGTAGACGGCCGCATCTTCACGTTTCGCATCAGACCCGGCCACAAATGGTCCGATGGAACGCCCCTAACTCCGGAAGATTTCCGCTATTGCTGGGAGGACGTTCAGAACAATGAAGATTTGTCGCCGGGCGGGCTTGCCACCTATCTCAAGGTCGAGGGAAAGCCGCCGCATTTCGAGATCATTGATTCGCTGACGGTGCGCTACAGCTGGGATCTGCCGAACCCTGATTTTCTCCAGCAGATCGCCGCACCCCAGCCGCTGAGCATGGTCATGCCTTCGGCCTATCTGAAGCAATTTCACAAGAATTATCAGGACGCAGCCAAGCTCGATGAATTGATCAAAAAGCACAAAGTCAAAAAGTGGACCTCGCTCCATATCAGAATGGCGAGGCAGTACCGCCCCGAGAATCCGGAGCTTCCCACGCTCGATCCCTGGCGCAACCGGACCGAGCCTCCTGCGGAGCAATTCATTTTCGAACGCAATCCCTATTTTCATCGCGTCGATGAGACAGGGCGCCAGCTCCCCTACATCGACCGTTTCGTCCTCAATGTGTCTTCGTCGGCCATCATTCCTGCCAAGGCCGGTGCGGGCGAGGCCGACCTCCAGGCCAATGGCGTCGACTTCAACGACTACACGTTTCTCAAGGAGGCGGAGAAACGCTACCCCTTGAAGGTGCTCCTTTGGAAGCGCACGCAAGGTTCACGCCTGGCACTCCTGCCCAATCTCAACTATGGCGATGAGGGCTGGCGCAATATTCTGCGCGACGTCCGCTTCCGCCGCGCCCTGTCCGTCGCCATCGACCGGCATGAGATCAACATGGCCGCCTTCTTCGGACTGGGCCGCGAAAGCGCCGACACCGTTCTTCCCGAAAGTCCTCTCTATCAGGAGGTCTTCGCAAAGGCGTGGGCGCAGCACGATCCCGATCTCGCCAATGCGCTCCTCGACGAGGCGGGGCTCGTCAACCGTGACGGAGAGGGTATGCGCCTTCTGCCCGATGGCAGAAAGGCGCAGATCGCCCTGGAATCGGCAGGCGAAAGTTCACTCGAAACGGACGTCCTCGAGCTCGTCGCCGACCATTGGCGCAAGGTGGGCATCGATCTGTTCGTGAGAGTTTCGCAGCGCGACGTGTTTCGCAGCCGTGCCGTCGCAGGAACCATCATGATGGCCATTTGGGGCGGGATAGACAATGGCATTCCCCGTGCCGACATGAATCCTTCCGAACTCGCGCCGACGGTGGAAGACCAGTTGCAATGGCCGGTGTGGGGCCTGCACTACCAGTCGCATGGCGAGCACGGCTCGCTCCCTGATCTCAAGGAAGCAATCGAGCTCGTAGAACTGCTCAAGCAATGGCGCCGTTCGACGACCGTGGCGCAATGGACCGAGATCTGGACCAAAATGCTTTCGATCTATACCGACAATGTCTTCTCCATAGGACTTGTCAACGGTACGTTGCTGCCTATCGTCGCTGCTTCCCGGCTGAGGAACGTTCCCGAAGAGGGACTCTTCAGCTTCAATCCGACCTGCTACTTCGGCGTCTATATGCCCGACACCTTCTGGTGGGAGACCTGAGGGATGATCCGCTACATCCTCTGGCGCCTCGCCGTCATGATTCCCACGCTGCTAATTATTTCGGTTCTGATCTTCACCATCATCGAGCTTCCCCCCGGTGACTATTTCGAGAGCTACGTCGCCGAACTCAAGGCGCAAGGCGAAGGCGTCAATGAGAAGCAGCTTGAAGCCCTCCGCCTCGAATATGGTTTCGACAAGCCTGTGGTGCTGCGTTATTTCGACTGGCTCGTTGGCATGCTGCAAGGCGACCTCGGCTATTCCTTCGAGTATCAGCTGCCGGTGACGGAGGTGGTCGGCGAGCGCCTTTGGCTCACCGTGCTCGTCTCGTTCGTCACCATTCTCTTCACCTGGATCATTGCTTTTCCCATCGGCATCTATTCAGCGATGCACCAGTACAGCTGGGGCGACTACGGTCTTACCTTCTTGGGTCTGTTGGGCCTCGCCATCCCCAATTTCATGCTGGCGCTGATCCTCATGTATTTCGCCAACATCTGGTTCGGCACGTCCGTCGGCCATCTCATGGATCAGCGCTATCTTGGCGAACCGATGAGCTGGGAGAAGGCGAAGTCCATCCTCGAGCATCTGTGGATTCCTGTGCTCATCGTCGGCACTGCCGGCACCGCCGGCATGATTCGCCGCCTGCGAGCCAATTTGCTGGACGAACTGCAGAAGCAGTATGTCACGACCGCCCGCGCCAAGGGCCTGCACCCCACGCGGGCGCTCATCAAATACCCCTTGCGCATGGCGCTCAACTTCTTCATCTCAGACATCGGCTCCATCCTGCCCGCCATCATTTCCGGCGCCGAGATCACGGCTATCGTTCTTTCGCTGGAAACCACCGGGCCCATGCTGATCAAGGCGCTGCAAAGCCAGGACATGTATCTCGCCGGCTCATTCCTCATGTTCCTGGCTTTCCTCACGGTGATCGGGGTGCTCATTTCCGATCTGGCGCTCGCCGTCCTTGATCCGCGCATCCGGCTCCAGGGAGGGAGCACCAAGTGACCGTGGCCTCACCGCTCCCGCCACCCGGCCAGCCGATGCCGCACTACGTGTCGACGGCTCCATTCGATCCCAGCTCCATCGAGGCGATGACGGAGGAGCACGTGCGGATCTATCTCGCCTCGCAATGGCGCCTCATGTGGTGGAAGTTCAAGCGCCACAAGGTGGCGGTCGTGTCCGGCGTGTTCCTGGCCACGCTTTATTTCATGATCCTAATCTGCGAATTTCTCGCTCCCTATAATTTGCATACGCGCAATGTCGATTTCATCCATGCGCCTCCGCAGCCCGTTCACATGTTTCACGAAGGCCGCTTCGTCGGCCCTTTCGTTTATGGGCGGAAGATGACGCTCAACATGGACACGCTGAAGCGCGAATACGCGGATGACACATCGCAGGTGCATCGCATCCGATTCTTGTGCCGCGGCGACCCGTATGAATTCTGGGGCTTTTGGAAGGGCAATCTCCACCTCATCTGCCCGGCGGAGAATGGTCAGCTATTCCTCCTTGGCACCGACAGGCTGGGACGCGATCTGCTCTCGCGCATTATCTATGGCGCGCGCGTGTCGCTCACCATCGGCCTTTTTGGCGTTACCGTGAGCTTTATTCTCGGCATCATCATCGGCGGCATCGCGGGTTATCACGGCGGCACCTTCGATCTCGTCATCCAACGCATCATCGAGGTCCTGCAATCCCTCCCGAGCATTCCGTTGTGGATGGCGCTCGCCGCGATCATGCCCGTCACCTGGAGCCCGCTGCTCATCTATTTCGGCATTACCATCATCTTCGGCCTCCTCGACTGGACAGGCCTCGCGCGAGCCGTCCGCTCGAAGCTATTGGCCCTTCGCGAGGAGGATTATGTACTCGCCGCACAGCTTATGGGTGCGAAAAGCAGCCGCATCATCGGCCGCCACCTCGTGCCGGGCTTCGTCTCGCATCTCATCGCGTCGGCCACCATCTCCATTCCGGGGATGATCCTGGGCGAGACGGCGCTGAGCTTTCTCGGGCTTGGCCTGAGGGCGCCGATCACGAGCTGGGGCGTCCTGCTCACCGAAGCGCGCAACGTCAGCGTCGTCGCCCTCTATCCCTGGCTGCTTTTCACCATGGTGCCTGTGATCCTGGTCATCCTCGCCTTCAATTTCCTGGGCGATGGATTGCGCGATGCGGCTGATCCATACAAGTAGAGACGGCCTCTGGGCCCCGCGATGAAAATCGCCTTTTACGCTCCAATGAAAGCTCCAGACCATCCGGTACCCTCGGGCGACCGGCAGATGGCGACTCTTCTGATAAAAGCGCTTGAGCGTGGCGGGCACGAGGTTCTCCTCGCCTCGCGTCTTCGCGCCTATATGAGCAGACCTTCCTCCGAGACACTGAAGACGCTCCTCGCCAGCTCGCGCGATGAGAGTGCGCGCATTGCAGCGCAGTGGGACACGGGTTCGCCTCCCGATCTCTGGTTCACCTATCATCCCTACTACAAGGCGCTGGACTTGATTGGCCCTGCCCTCTCCCGCCGCTTCTCCATGCCTTACGTCACCTGCGAAGCCTCCTATGCCCGAAAGCGCGATCACGATGCCTGGAAGGACGCCCAGGAGTGTTTGAAGCTGGGTCTTGCCCAATCGTCCCTCAATATCTTTTTCACGGAACGCGACCGCGAAGGACTTGCCGAAATCCTTCCTGCATCGACTTTGGCGGAACTCAAACCCTTCACCGATATGACGGCGCGTTCTGCCCCGCGCGGGGTGCAACTGGATTCGACGCGGCTCATCACTGTCGCCATGATGCGCGAAGGAGACAAATTCGAAAGCTATCGCCTGCTTGCCGCATCGCTGGAGGCTCTTCTCGATCTCACGTGGCACCTGACGGTGATCGGCGACGGGCCCTTGGCCAAAGAGGTCAGGGGATTGTTCCGAAGGCTGCCGGAGGCCCGCGTCGCTTGGAAAGGCGAGCTTGCGCGGCATGAGGTTGCTTCAGAATTGGGCAAAGCCGGTCTCTTCTTGTGGCCGGGATTCGGCGAGGCCTACGGCATGGCCTTTCTTGAGGCCCAGGCGGCGGGATTGCCGGTCATTGCCCAGCGAACGGCGGGCGTGCCAACCGTCGTCCGTCATGGCGAGACCGGCATTCTCGTGGCGCCCGGCGATGTCACGGCCTTTTCCGCTGCCGTTCGCGGCTGCATTCTTGACCCGTCCGAGACCCGCCGCCTGGGCGGACAGGCGCAACAATTCGTTGAGAGCGAGCGCTCGGTCGACCAAGCGGCGGCCAAGCTCGGCACGCTTTTGGCGACACTCATGTGCAGAGCGGGAACATGATCGATACCCGTATCTGGCAACCGGTTCTTGCGGCTCTCGATGAGTGGCGCGGCGCGGGCCTGCGAGCACCGCTGTGGCTCAGGGACGATGATGCGGTTGCGCCTTCGCCTTCGCTTGACCGGCTCGTGTCGTTGACCGAGCGTTTCGGCATCCCGCTCGCCCTTGCGGTGGTTCCTGCCATGGCGGGTGAGACTTTGGCAGCAAGACTTGCGCCGTTGCACCATGTCACGCCCATCGTGCATGGCTGGATCCACAAGAACCACGCACCCGCCGATCAAAAGAAGCAGGAATTCGGCCCCCACCGGCCGTTAGACGTCATGGAAAACGAACTGTCGTCGGGTCTGCAAAAGATGGACGTCCTGTTCGGCGATCGATTCACGCCGATGTTCGTGCCGCCCTGGAACCGCATTGCGCCTGAGCTTGCTCAGCGGCTGGCGCCAATCGGCTACACGGCGCTCTCGACATTCGGGCGTGGGCGTGGCGCGATCGAGGTTCCCGTCATCAACACGCATGTTGACATCATCGACTTCAGAGGAGCCCGGCGCTGCCGCGATCACCGCGAACTCGCCGACGGTCTAGCGGATGCGCTCCGGCATTCCCTTGGCCATGACCGT
>DATBMX010000103.1:0-3136 GCA_036554625.1 Aestuariivirgaceae bacterium | reverse complement strand
GATCTGAGCGTCAGCCCATCATCGGGACTCTGCCGGTATTCGCCGGCGGCCAGGCCGAATTCGAGAAGCGACTCGTAAAGAAGATCGCCGGCATAGTCGCCGGTGAAAGGGCGCCCGGTCCGATTGGCCCCTTTCAGTCCGGGCGCCAGGCCCACGATCAAGAGCCGCGCATCGCGATCGCCGAAGGAGGGCACCGGCGCATTGAACCAGTGCGGCCACTGCGAACGGTTGGCGTCACGAAATGCGGCAAGTCTCGGGCACAGCGGGCAGTTGGGCGAAGGCTCGGCGGAGACTATGTCTTCGGCGTGTTCCATTGGACTCGTCCCGGCACTCGCCGGTACGACCATGTAGGACGGACCACACGCGAAGGAAATCAAATATTGGCGAAATCCTCGAAGTCGTCGCTGGGTTCTGGTGTCTGGCGTTCGTTGCGACGGGGCTCGCGCTCCGACATGTCGCGGCCGATCTCGGACCTGAGTTCGGCCAGATCGATGAATTGATCGGCCTGGCGGCGCAGATCGTCGGCCACCATGGGCGGCCTCGTGATCAAGGTCGAAATGACGCTCACCTTGCGTCCCTTCTCCTGCACCGCTTCGACGAGGGAGCGAAAATCGCCATCGCCTGAGAACAGCACGACATGATCCAGGCTGTCGGCCAGCTGCATCATATCGACGGCGATCTCGATATCCATGCTGCCCTTGATCTTGCGGCGGCCGAGCGAATCGGTGAACTCGCGCGCGGGCTTCGTCACGACCATGAAGCCGTTGTAGTCCAGCCAGTCGATGAGCGGGCGCACAGGCGAATATTCTGCCTCCTCCACAAGCGCCGTGTAATAGATGGCGCGAACAAGCCGGCAGCGCTTGCGGAACCAGCCAAGCAGGCGCCGATAATCGATATCGAAGCCCACGGCCTTGGCGGTTGCGTAGAGATTGGACCCGTCGATGAAAAGGGCAACACGTTCGTCGGAGTAGAAATGCATCTTGAAAAGCCTCGAAAATAGTCTTGCAGTATTGCCTCAATCTAACACTGCAATTGTAGGAAAAGGATTTATGCGTTTAGGTGGCGGGACATTAACGTTCCAGCTACAAACGATCTACAAATCCTACGTTGCATGATACTGGTCGCACTCGGCAGCAACATTGAGAGTCGGTGGGGCTCGCCCTCGCGCACGATCAAAAAGGCGCTGCGACTGCTCGACAAGAAAGGTTGCCGCGTCATCAAATGCTCCTCTCTCTTCGAGACAGCGCCACTCGGCCGCACCGATCAGCCCGATTTCGTCAACGCGGTGGTGCAGGTGGACAGCGAACTTGCGCCGGAGTCCATGTTGGCTTTGCTCCACGACATCGAGGCTGAAGCGGGCAGGCGCAGGGGCGAGACATGGGGCCCGCGCGCGCTCGATCTTGATCTCCTCGATGTTCACGGTCTCATCCGCGCCGCACCGCCGCCGGTCCTGCCGCATCCCGGCATGGAAGAACGGCCCTTCGTTCTCGCGCCAATCGAAGAGATTGCGCCGGAGTGGCGGCATCCGATCAACGGCAGGTCGGCAGGGGAGATGCTCGCGCTGCTCAGCGGTCGGCAGGAGGGCGCCGTCCTGAGAAAACTGGGTGAGGCCGAGGGGTAGAGGCCATGGTTGCAATCTCTGCGTCTTGGGCCTATGAAGCGCCCGAAATCAAGCAATCCACCGGAAGGAGACGAGCCTCATGGCGCGCGTCACCGTTGAAGACTGCATCGACAAGATCCCGAACCGTTTCGAGCTGGTGCTGCTGTCGGCCCACCGGGCGCGGATGATCGCGCAGGGAGCCCCTCTCACCGTCGACCGAGACAAGGACAAGAACCCGGTCGTGGCTCTGCGCGAAATTGCCGACCAGGCGATCAACAAGGACGATCTCAGGGAAAACTACATTCATTCCATGCAGAAGCAGGTCGAGGTCGACGAGCCGGAGACCAGCGAGGCGCCCTTGATGATCACCGCCGCAGACACGCCTCAGGCGGCATCGGCCCAGGAGGAAGATGCGGCCGAGATGGACCGCATGACGGAGGAGGATCTCTTGCGCGGCCTCGAAGGCCTTCCCCCGGCGGAAAGCCCCGGGAGCCAGCGCTCGGGCTATTAGGGGGTGCCCTTTCGTCCCTAGAAATCGGAACCCCGGCGCAAGCCGGGGTTCAGCTTTGGGCCGTTTCCTTCTTCATCATGGCCGGACCTGATCCGGCCATCACTCCCAGGAAGATCACCGGGTCAAGCCCGGTAATGACGGGGGAAACAACCAAAGGAAACCCTCAATATTTTGCTTAACCAGTTTCCGGCAATATATTGCAATTGTTCCAAGACGGTCGCCGGTCATGATGCGTCAGTACGAGCTCGTGGAGAAGGTCACATCCTATGACAAGGATGCCGACGAGACGTTGCTGAACCGCGCCTATGTCTATGCGATGAGGGCGCATGGCTCGCAGACCAGGGCGTCTGGCGACCCTTTCATCTCGCATCCCCTGGAGGTTGCCGCCATCCTCGCCGACCTCAAGCTCGACGACGCCACGATCGTCGCAGCACTGCTCCATGACGTCGTCGAGGACACGCAAGCGACGCACCAGGAGATCGAGGAGCTTTTCGGCAAGGAGATCGCCGACCTCGTTGACGGGTTGACCAAGATAAGGCGGCTCGATCTCGTTACGAAGGAGGCGGCGCAGGCGGAGAACTTGCGCAAGCTCCTGCTCGCAATGGCGAAAGACATCCGCGTGCTGCTGATCAAGCTCGCCGACCGGCTGCACAATATGCGCACGCTGCAGCACATGAAGCCGGAGAAACGTCAGCGCATCGCCCAGGAGACGCTTGATCTCTACGCTCCTCTCGCCGGGCGCATGGGCATGCAGAACATGCGCGACGAGCTCGAGGACAGCGCCTTCAAGGTCCTGAACCCCGACGCCTACAAATCGATCATGGCGCGGCTCAAGAAGCTCCACAAGGAGTCGGGTGACGTGCTGCGCGAGATTGAAGAGGCGCTCGCCGCCAAGCTCGCGGAGAACAAGATCACTGCCTTCGTGTCGGGGCGTGAGAAGCGACCCTATTCGATCTGGCGAAAGATGCAGAAGAAGCATCTGTCGCTGGGGCAGCTTTCCGATATCTTCGGCTTTCGCGTCATCG
>DATBMX010000063.1:0-2103 GCA_036554625.1 Aestuariivirgaceae bacterium | reverse complement strand
CGAGATGGGCTTCCGCATCATCGCCACGCGCGGAACGAAGCGCCATCTCGACGCCCACGGCATCCAATGCGAGAAGGTCAACAAGGTGCTGGAGGGCCGCCCGCATGTGGTCGACGCCATCACCAATGGCGAGGTGGATATCGTGTTCAACACCACCGAGGGCGCCAAGGCGCTGGCGGACTCGTTCTCCATCCGCCGCTCGGCCTTGCTCTACCATATTCCTTATTATACAACCCTCGCCGGCGCGCTCGCCGTGACCGAGGCCATCAAGGCCTTGAAGCAAGGCAGCCTGAGAGTCGCCCCCCTGCAAAGCTATGTCGGCCGGCGCGCCAGAGAATATGCCTGATCGGGCTTGAAAACCGCCAAAATCAACAGATTCTTGACTTGGACCCGGCAATTCCTGAACACTTAAAGGTCAGGGCCGGAAGGAGCTATGACTGACATGGACAAGGTGCCGATGACCGCGGAAGGCTATGCTGCGCTTGAGGCTGAGATCAAACATCTCAAGACCGTCGAGCGCCCGCGCATCATCAAGCAGATTTCCGATGCGCGCACCCATGGCGACCTTTCGGAAAATGCCGAGTACCATGCCGCCAAGGAGCAGCAGGGCATTACCGAGGCGCGTGTGGCCGACCTCGAGGACAAGCTGTCGCGCGCCGATATCATCGACGTGTCAAAGCTCAAAGGCGACCAGGTGATGTTCGGCGCGACGGTCACTCTGCTCGACGAGGACACCGAGGAGAAGGTGAAATACCGCATCGTCGGCGAGATCGAGGCCGAAGTTAAGAGCGGCAAGATTTCGATCACCTCGCCCCTCGCCCGCGCGCTGCTCGGCAAGCGCAAGAAGGACATCGTCGAGGTGTCGACGCCCGGCGGCGGCAAGTCCTACCAGGTGGTCAAGGTCGAGTACAAATAGCGCGATGCTTTTTCACCGCTTGTGCTAGAAAGACCCCAACACGGCATTAGCCGGGCGGGGCGTGATGCGTAAGGTCTTGCCTTTCATCCTATGCGGGGGGGCGGGGACGAGGCTTTGGCCCCTGTCGCGCGAGGCCTTTCCGAAACAATTTCACCGGCTCACCGGCCAAGAGACGCTGTTCCAGGAAACCTGCCGGCGGTTTTCGGACCCGCTGTTCGGCGATCTTTGCATTCTCGCCAATCGCCGGCATCGTTTCCTCATCGCCGAGCAGTTGGAAGCGATCGGCCTTCCCGCCAAGGGCATAGTGCTTGAGCCCGTGGGCCGCAATACGGGGCCGTCGGCCGCGGTCGCGGCGCTTCGGGCGGCGCAGGAGGGCACAGATACGCTCGTGCTGCTTGCCCCCTCCGATCACATGATTGGGGATTCCGGCGCTTTCTTGCGGGCCATCGAGAGCGGCATAGCAGCCGCCGAGGCCGGCGCATTGGTCATTTTCGGCGTCAATCCCGACTGCCCGCATACGGGCTACGGCTATATCGAAACTGAAGCGGGAGACGGACCGTGGCTCAATGTCAGGCGCTTCGTGGAGAAGCCGTCGTTGCGGGCGGCGGAGAGCTTTCTCGACCGGGGCGGCTTCCTATGGAATTCAGGCCTGTTTCTGTTCAAAGCCTCCACCATGCTTGGGTTGATGGAAATGCATGCGCCCGAGATCCTCGGCGCCTGCCGCAGGGCATTCGACACACTCACCGATGACCTTGTCTTCCATGTGCTCGGCGAGGCCTTCGCCGAAGCTCCCGCCATCTCGGTCGACTATGCTATCGCCGAGAAGGCACCCAATATCGCCTGCGTCCGGCTCGAGACGCCCTGGAGCGATTTGGGGTCATGGGACGCGTTGTGGCATGTCATGACGAAAGACCCAGGCGGCAACGTCGTGCAGGGCGACGGGCCGGTCATTCTGCAAGAGACGCGGAATAGTTTCGCCTTCAGCGATCAACTTTGCGTGGCGCTGGTCGGCGTGGAGGATCTCGTGGTCGTGGCGATGGAGGATGCGGTGCTGGTCGCCGGCAAGGACCGTGCCGAAGAGATCAGGCGTTTGGTGGGCCATCTCAAAGGGAACGGTGGGGCGCTCGCGCTCGAGCACAATCGCGTCTACCGGCCCTGGGGCTGGTACCAGTGGCTCAACCGCGGCC
>DATBMX010000048.1:0-8615 GCA_036554625.1 Aestuariivirgaceae bacterium | reverse complement strand
AAGACTCCTGGCGCACGCGTTAAGCGCGCTCGGGATCAATGTGTGGTCTGGGCACAATTATGCGCTTGAGGTCGTTCGGCAGCTCGGTCTTGATGAGGACGAGGGCGTGCTGCGCATCGGCTATGCGCATTACAACACGCTTGCTGAGGTCGATCGACTGCTCGACGCTTTGGCAACCTTAACTGGCCACTGAACCGGCTCGGTTCGACGCAGCGCGCTTCAGGGCGCGCATCGCCTGTTCTGCTGCCGCAATGCCCGTGCGATAGGCGCCATGAGCGGTGGAGAAATCTTGGCGTGAGCATGCTTCGCCCGCGAAGAACAGCCGGTCGTCGACCGGAGCGGCAAGTTCGGCCCGGGCCTCGGCCCTGCCAGGCCTAGCATAAGAGTAAGAACCGCGAGCATGAGGATCCTGTCCCCAAAGATGGAGGCCAAGCGGGCTTATACGCTTGACGAAGCCCGCGCCGAAAAGGCCCGAAAGCTCCGCTGCGGCGAAATCATAGAAGGCACGCTCGCCTTCTCTTTCGAGCTTTCTTGCCAAAGAGCCTGCGAAATATGCCTCGATTATGGGGTAGCCGTGGGGTCTGAAATGATAGGCAGCCGTCTCGCTGCAGTCGATCTTGCCATAGGTCCTGCTGTCCGGCTCCAGATCACTGCTCTCCGAGAGCGTGCAATAGAGCTTATCGGCAAGGCCCAACGGCAAGGCAGCGGCGGCTTCAATCTTGCGTGGAAGCTCAGGGTAGATGTGCAGTCTCTCCTCGGCGAGCAGATTGCTGGGCAAGGTGACGATTGCCGCCTGCGCTTTCAACTTGCCGGCGTCGGTCTCGATGTCCAGGTCAGCACCGGTGAGATCGACCCTGCGAACCGCGCAGCCGAGGCGAACCGGCACGGGCGCCGCGTGCGCGACAATGACGGCGCCGTATCCCTCGACAACTCGCCAGTTCACATCAGTGTCGTCATAGCGGGCCATATCACGCGCGGAGAGCTTGTCCAATTCGGCACCGCTTATATAGGTGCTGAGAGCGTTCATGAGCGGGGTCCACGAACCCTCCTTCTCGAAGAGCTCGGCGGCCGACACGTCGGGCTCTTTCTCGGAAAATCCGTCCAGTCGTGCGAAAAAGCTTGCCATGGCGCGACGAAAACCAGCTTCGTCTGCTGAGGGAAAGCCAATCCAGGGGCGCGACCACGGCGGCGGCGATTTGTCGATGGAGAATCCTTGGACTTCGGCAATCGCACGCCATTCATTGCGATCTGCAGAATGCAACCAACCGCAGCCGAGGTCGATTGGAACGCCTCCTGCGCGCACCGTGTAGGCGCGGCCGCCAAGCCGCGAGCGGGCTTCGAGGAGAAGAACATCGATTTGATGATCATGCAGGAGGCGCGCTGCGGCAATTCCCGCTGCGCCGCCGCCAATCACGACCACCTCAAATTGGCTGCCCGGCATGAGAGCACTCTAACACGAGGGCTCCCCGATATTAGGTATTCCAATATGAGCAGCACGGTGCACGACTGAAAGCACTTCAAGCCGCCTGCTGCACATCCCCGCCCCTCTCAAGGGGCAGGCCAGCCTCAACCCAGTCCTTTTTGCCGCCCGAGTAGATGCTGACGTCGGCGTAGCCCATGGAACTTAGAACCTGGGCTGCGATATGCGAGTTTTGGCAGGTCGCAGAGGCGCAATAGACGACGATTGGCGCCTTCTCGTCCGGCAGCATAGTCGGAGCCAGGGAGCGGGCACGATCATGCGGAAAATGCCGTGCACCCGGCAGATGACCATCCAGGAAATATTTGGGCGGCAATGCCTCAAGCACTGTAGGCGGTGAGCTTGCGAGCATGGCTTGCAGCTCTTCGCGGGTGATAATCTTCAACATTGATCGCCTCTCCTCTTATAGTTTCAATTGTGATAATTGCATTTGTAATTATCTAGAACGAATGTATTATGGCCGCCGATCACCTTCATGTGAGGAAGCTAGGTGGCAAGGAAACGCAAGGGAAATGCTCCCCAATCGGCCCGACGCTCACTTTGGGCGCTGTTTCTCAAGGCGCATGCGCAGGTGGCTCGCGCGATCGAAGAGGAGTTGCGCAAGAACGGACTACCCGAACTTGAATGGTACGACGTGCTATGGGCGCTGGAGCAGGCTCCGCAACAGCGATTGCGCATGCACGAGCTGGCGAAAGCCACGGTCATCACTCGCAGCAATATGACGCGCCTCGTGGACCGGCTCGAGGCGGACGGACTCCTCAACCGAAATCGCAATTGCGAGGACAGGCGAGGCGCCTATGCCGTGCTCACGCCAGAGGGTCGCAGGCGAAGGCAGGAGATCTGGCAAGTTTATGGAATGGCAATCGCGGCGCTTTTTGAGCGCCATGTGACCGGCGCGGAAGCGAGGGCGATGGAGGCGGCGCTCGAACGCATACTCGATAGCCTTCACCGCAATCGTGATCAGAGGATCGAAGGACGCCTCCATTAACCTTCCTTGAGCGTGGGTTTGCCTTAATTTCCTGCGGTGCCGGAACTGGCGTTAGCCGCACACGTTTAGCCCCGCATGGGCCAGCGTCCGATACCTGTCTTTCACACGGTTTCCGAGGCTGAGCTTCGGGGGCGATACGGTCGTGTGCCATGGCGACGCCGAAGCGCGCTGTCGATCTTGCTGCAGGCGGCGCTGCTCTTCGCATTCATGGGGGTAAGCGCAGTTTTCGTCTGGGCGCTGCACGATCTGCCATTATCGAGCGCGCTCAAGTCGGCGACACGGCCGATCATCATCCTCGAGGCTGCAGATGGCCAGGAGCTGGGACGACGAGATGCCGGCCGCGGCCTGCCGGTCGAGCGTTCGGAAATACCGAAGACTCTGGCCGACGCCGTAATCGCAATCGAAGATCGCCGCTTCTACGAGCACAATGGCATCGATTTCCGCAGCATATTGCGCGCTTTCGCGCGAAACATGAAAGCGGGAGGGATCAAGGAGGGCGGCAGCACCATTACCCAGCAGCTCGCCCGAACCCTGATTCAGGAGGATGACCGCACGGTCAGGCGCAAGATCCGGGAGACGATTCTTGCAGTCTATATGGAAGCGCATCTGAGCAAGGATCAGATCCTCACGCGCTATCTCAACAATATCTATCTCGGCGCGGGAACCACGGGTATTTCGGCTGCGGCGCAGGTCTATTTCGGAAAAAAGGTGAGGCAGCTGACGCTCGCGGAATCGGCCATGCTCGCAGGCATTATTCAGGCGCCCTCGCATCTAAATCCGTTGCGCAACCCGCGCGCCGCCCGCGAGCGCGCCCGTCTCGTTCTGGATGCAATGGTGAGCAATGGCTCGCTCACGCGACGACAGGCCAGCTCGGCCAGGAAACGGCCGGCAAAAGTCAGGCGCGGGAGGCTTCCGCAGCCTGTTCGTTCGTGGTTCGCCGATTGGATTCAAGGCGAAGCACTGAAGCTCGCAAGCGTACAAGGCTTCCAGGGTGGCGTGCTGCGCGTGCACACCACCCTGTCGCCGGCACTTCAAAGCTTGGCGGAACGGGTGGTGGCCCATTCCCTGAAACAGGATGGTGCAAACAAGAGCGCGCAGGTCGCGCTGGTGGCCATGAAACCGAATGGCGCCGTGGTGGCGATGGTGGGCGGCCGCAATTACAACCGCAGTCCGTTCAACCGTGCTGTTCAGGCGAAGCGCCAGCCGGGCTCCACCTTCAAATTGTTCGTCTATTACGCCGCCCTGCGGAATGGCTATTCACCGGACGATATCATCGATGATGCTCCCCTTAAGATCGAGCGATGGGAGCCACAAAATCTCGATCGACGCCATTATGGCCGCGTGACGCTCACGGAGGCGTTTGCACGCTCGCTCAATCTGGCCACGGTGCGGCTCGCACAGGATGTCGGCATCGATGAGGTGATCGAAGCGGCGCGGCACCTCGGAATCGACGCACCCCTTGCGCCAACGCCGAGCCTTGCCCTCGGCACATCGGAAGTCAGCCTCATAGACCTGACGGGAGCTTATGCGTCGGTTCTGGCAGGCGAAGCGCCCGTCGAGCCCTGGGGAATGACCGCCGTGCAAGCAGCGAATGGAGCCAAGCTCCATCATTCGGGCGCGCAATCTGCGCACAAAGTCAAGCTCAACGCCGACCGAGAGATGCTGATCGAGCTTCTGATGCAGGCCGTCGCGCAAGGGACGGGCCATGCCGCGATGTGGGACGGGCCCGCGGCCGGAAAGACGGGAACGACGGCCAACAATCGCGACGCGTGGTTCGTGGGGTTCAGCCAACAGCTGGTGGTCGGCGTGTGGGTGGGCAATGACGACAACAAACCGCTCAAGAACATTGCGGGCGGCGATCTGCCGGCACGCATCTGGAGAGATTTCGTGGCAAATGCTGAACCCATCATGGAGGAGGCGCCAAGCGGAGAATGGGCGGTTGCAAGCGACGATCTGTCCCCATCGCAGACGCAGCTGCCGCGGCGCAGCCTTGCCGAGATCATAGGCGGGCTGTTCAGCGGGGACAGGGGGGAGAAGCAAGCCCTTGGCGCGCGCTGCAATTACGAGGCGTGCGCGCGCGCCTATAGATCCTTCCGCGCTTCCGACTGCACCTATCAACCCTATAGCGGGAGACGAAAACTGTGCGTCATCGAAGAGGATGGGGCAGACCCGTGGGGGATCGTGACCCAGGGCGGTTTCTGGGAAGAGGACCTTCAGAACGATTATTTCGCCTATGATGAGGCGGATTAATATTGAGTTACGACAGCGACGTGAGGGTGAGCAGCGAAAGGAAGACAATGGCCAAGGTGCTGGCGAGCATAAGCGGATGGGACCTGAGCCGCGCCAAGCGTTTCGCCGCTACCCGATTGGAAAGCATAATCAACTCTCTTTGAGCATCGGCAATGTCGGCTGCGTGCTGCAAAACGTGGAAGTCTGCCGGGCTGAGCTTCATGATGATCGTCTCACCGATGCGAGCCTGAGCGGCAAAGCCTAAGAAGCCGTCACGAAAGCAAGGCACCTCCGTGGAAACCGGGAAGAGAGTTAACGGTTGATGAGCGCGCAACCGGCCGAGGCGTGGGCGGAGGGGGCGGACCGGCCGGAGGTATCGGCCGCGCCGGCTCCTCGGGCGGAACATCAGGCTCAGGTTGACCTGGAACCGGATCGCTGGGCTGTGGCGGGTGGGGCAAAGCCCCAGAACTCCGAATGCTCATAATGTCCTTCGCGTCTTGTGTTCAGTAGCCGACAAATACCTGATGAGAACGCGCGAATGTATTCGTCGTTCCTTGCCGCCCCCCACAGCTCTCTTTGGATTCTGCAAACCGGAACCGATGCTCAGCGACCAAGTTGATTGACGGAGCACGGGACGACCTACGGTCGACTTGATGTTCCGTCGTCAATCGCGCCCGGAATGGAGCCGCAGATGAAACTCAAAGCGAGCGCATCGAAGGAGCCTAGGGCCGCAAGGCCGGACCCCGATGAAGACGAGGAGATGCTAGAGGAAGAACTCGGGGGCGATGACACCACGGACGAGGCCATGGATGGCGAGGACGAAGAAATGGAAGACGACGCTGACGGGAGCCCGACCCGTTAGTGTTGGCGTAGACCCCTCCGGCCTCCCAATCTCCAACCCTGCGGAGGGGTCTACTTCTCTTCAAATCTCGTAGCGATAGCGCCACAGGTCGAACCGCGTCTTCAGCCTCACACCAAAGCTGCGCAGCCAGCGAGGCGGAAGCTTCTCGGGCTTGCCCAAAGCCTCCATATCGGAAATGAGAGGATTGTCTTCTCCGCAAGCCATGTCGGCTGCGAGCACGCCCGCGATCGTGCCCTTTGTCACACCCACGGCGTTCTGACAGACGGCGGTCCAAATGTTGGTCGCGACGCGGCCAAAGCCCGGCGCATAGTTTCTCGACAAGCAGACATAACCCGCCCAAGTGTAGTCGAAGTCTACGTCCCTCAGCATGGGAAAGCGCTTGAGGAAAGCGCGACGATGACTTTTCCGCGCCTTGGCAAGATTCTTGTCGGTGACACCGTGGCGAGGCGCATAGAAAATGTGATGGCGAATGAGGATACGATTGTCCTGCGTATAGCGCATGGTGGTTGAGACAAAGGCGTTTGCGGGGGTGAGCCCCCACTCCTCGGGTTTGCCCAGAAGCTCACGCTCGCGCTCGGTCAATGGCCGAGTAAGACTGGCGTAGGCTGAAAACCGCAGGAGTCGGTCGCGAAAAAAGCCGAACTCCGGGGCAAATCCGTTAACGCACAGGATCATGCGGGGGGCGCGCATGAAGCCCTCGGGCGTCGCCAGCTCGATCTCATTGCCGTAGGACGTCACGACAACAGGGGAATGCTCATAAAGCGTGACGTTCACCGGAAGGGAACCGGCGAGTCCGCGGGTAAGGGCGGCGGGATTGAGCAATACGCATCCCGGCGTGTAAACGGCGGAATGATAATAGGACGAGCCAAGCTCACGCTCGATCGCTGCGCCATCGAGCCAGCGCATGGGTTCACCCAAAGCGTCGAGCTCCTTGACAAAGGGTTCCAGAATCTCTGCGCTGCCCTTCGCCGAAACGGCCGCGTGGTATTTGCCACGGCGCGACCATTGGCAGTCAATCTTGTGATCGGTCACTTGTCGATGAAGATGGTCGATAGCGGCGCGGCTCAGCCGCAAATAGCGTTGCGAGGCCTCGAGCTCGATGAGCGAGCCGCTCGTGTTGTGCGGCACGTCGATGGCGAAGCCGGAGTTGCGGCCGGAGGCGTTTTCCGCGACCTCGTGGGCTTCAATCAGAGCGATCGAGTCGGACGGGCGGTTCTCCGCCAAACGGCGAGCCGCGGCGAGGCCGGCAAAGCCCGCGCCAACCACAATCCAATCCGCGCGCTGGCGACCTTGCAGGGCAGGGTTGGGGCCGCGCTGCGGCAGAATGCGATTCCAGCCATTGGTCGCATCATTGTCGGGCAGAAACGAAATGGCCGGCATGTGCGCTCAAGCCAGCCCGGCGGCCCGGTCCGCCGCAGATAACGCTTCAATAAGGGGCACGAGCTCCCTTCCCTGCCAAGTACCGGTCGATGACACGTTGCAGGAGCGGTGCATAATAGTCAAACGGCGGAGTCGTCATGCCGGCAATCTTGCCTGCTTCATCCCAGAGCCGCACCTCAACAGCCTCACGATGAAACGGATGGCGGCGGAACTCGGCAACCTCGGCAGCTGACATGGCGCCACCCTGCAGCTTCAGAGTGGCGATGGATGCTTCCGACAGCTTGCCGAAGTAAGTCGGATCCGTTGCACAGAGAAATCTCTTGGCCGCGACATGAAGGCGAACGCAGGCGACGACAACGGGCGGAAAAAAACCTTCGAGCGCGCGAGCGCCCGCCTCATCATGAAGATTGTCCACACCCCGTTCGATGAAGTCCTCGCCGAACTCGCTGGTGTAATGGCCGATGTCATGGAGGAGTGCTGCCGCCACAAGCTCATCGGCAGCGCTGGCCTGCTCGGCAAAGTGTGCGCTCTGCAGCATGTGCTCCGACATTGTGACGGACTCGCCAAGATAGGATTCGGCACCACGGCGATCGAAGATATCGGCAATGAACGGGACGATGGTGTCGCGCGAGAGGGCCTGAGCCTTCATTGCGCAGCCTCCTTCACTTCCTCCTCGATGGCGTCAAGCGTGGAAAGCAGCCCGTCCTTATCGACATAGCATCCCTGGAGCCAGCGCTTTCCCGAGCCCGAGAAGGGCTTGCGGGCATGCAGCACACGGGTGTTGTCCACGATGAATAGCTCGCCCGGAGCCAGCTTGAACGTGATTGCCATGGTGGGGTCTTCAACCAACTCGGCAAAACGGCGGTAGGCGGCATAGTAGTCGGGCATGTCGGCGAAAGGTATGTCGGTCAACGGAGCAAGAGAGCGATTGTTGAAACGAACGGCAATGAGCTCACCGTCAGGACCAAGCTCGATCAGGGGGCGCTTGGCCTTGAGACGCACACCGGCGGAGCCCCTGTATTCGAAACGCGCGGGATAGGCAGTCAGCAAGTGAAAGCCCCCGGCACTTTCTTGCTTAAGCCGCTGAGCGATCTTGAAGCCGTCGACGACAATGGACTCACCCCCTTCCACCGAATTCTCAAGACAGGCGAGGAGCTGCAAGGTGGGCACGGGATCGCGATAGGGATTATCGGTATGGGCCTGAAGCCCCAAATTGGTGTAGGCGAGATTATTAGGTGAAACCTCGGCGCGCACCTCGAACCAGCGGCCATAATTCGTCTCCCGAACATAGCCAAAGGCCTCAGCGACCTTGCAGAGATAGCCGCTCTCGAGAGGGACGTCGGCAAGAAGAGCAAATCCATAGCGGCGCACGGACGATAGCCAATCCCCCAAAGCAACACGATCGCGGGAAATGCGGGGCCACTCCGCCGTGGCAAGATTGTGTTCGAGGCTTGAATCCCAAAGCTCCAGCGACTTGTCGGTCCAGCACGGCTCGCGAGGAGGCACCCTGTCGTAGATCCGGCGTCGCAGCCAGGAAAGCGGAAAGGAGACGGATTTGTTCTCGGGAGCGAAGGTGACGTCGAGGCTGCCGCTCGAGACAGAGGTGGCCTGAATGCGAGGTGAAGCAGGCTGATCCAGAATGGTGATCAGTCGCTGGCCATTGGCTGGACTTCTCGTTT
>DATBMX010000043.1:0-3278 GCA_036554625.1 Aestuariivirgaceae bacterium | reverse complement strand
GTTCCCGGTTCACTATCCGTTTTTAACGCGTGGGATTCCTACGTACGAGCAATTGCTGAACCTTGAGCGCCTCATCGGAAAGGAACGGATGTATTTCGTCGGTGCCCCTCTGAACATCAAAGGTGGGGATGGGATGCTGGTTCGGCCCGTAGTGCTCCTGTACTGAAAGGATCGTCTTTTCTGATGTCCGGAACTGGCGACAAACCGCCGTTGAGCGTGAGGCCGGTCACCACCTCACAACGGACATAGAGTAGCGTCCGGGCCGAAGACAGGAACGGACCCTCCTCGAACCTTATCTCACGGGTGTGCTACGTACCGGCGAACCGGGCTAACGAGATTAACGAATTGAGTCAGCCAAGCGGCCGTCCCCGATGAATTTGCGAGAGTTCGCGGAGTTTCATTTGCCTGCCCTCGAGGCGGATGAAATCCGCTTCAACGTACAGATCGCCATCATCACAGCGGCGGTCAACGAGCCGCCGCCTGGCTTTTTGCATTGGACACTTGGTGCGCCAGGGCATTGCGCAACCATGTCGCCGGGACGCGCCATCCTCCTTGGCAATCTCGATCAAAGCGAATGCCACGAGTTGGTGCATCACGCTGCGGTTGTGGATTATCCCGGTGTGATCGGCGCCAGCGAAACGGCGCATTGGTTCGCCGAACATGCGAGCGCGCGAGGGGTCACGTTCGGCGAACGCGTTCCACAACGTATCCATATCCTCACGAGCCGACCGCACTATCCGGGAGCGGAAGGCACGGCTCGCGAGGTAACCGCGGCCGATGCGCCGCTTCTGTTCGAATGGCTCGTGGCGTTCCGCAATGAAGCCGTGCCACACGACCCACCGATTGAGCAAGCGGCCATCGGGAAGTATGCCGGGAGCGGCCGCTTCTTCTTTTGGATGAAGGACGGCCAGCCCGTTTCGTTGGCGGCCATCGCACGGCGTTCGCGCAATGCGGCATCGATTGCCCCCGTCTATACGCCGCCTGAGCACCGCGGCAGGGGCTATGCTGGCTCGGTCACCGCCACAGTTGGCGAACGCATCTTCGCGGAGGGTAAGACGGCCGCTTGCCTGTACACCGACCTGCGTAATCCAATATCGAACCGCTGCTACGCGAAGATCGGTTTTAAGCCCTACTGCGACTCCTGGCACTATTTACGACTGCGCTGACGACATGAACTTCCGTCTGCGCTCATATCCCATGGCTGCTACCGCAACGGTCCGGACACGCGGTCCGGATATTTGGTCGAGCATCTGGCCGACTGCTTCTGGCGACGAATTACCGTTACCCCCATGTCCGCTATCGGAGTGAACGACGACAGGCCCTGCGCGAATTGGCGCTCATACGCGGCTCGATTCCCTACGAAGGCGATCCGCCACTGCGTCGAAAAAAGAAATCCGTTCCTCCTCTTCTGACCCCGAACAAGTTATCGACTGTTCGAACAGCAGAGATCATCCGCGCTCCCTGAGCGGGAGCTGGAGGGCTTCGCCAAGAAGGTAATGACCGGTTCTGGCGAGGTTCGGCCTGAAAACGGCTCTCCCGACGATCGTCAGTTTTCAGTCAGAGGTGCCGTACGCTCGGCGACTGGAAAGTCGGCAGGGCATCGCCATTTTCGGACTCACGCTAATACCCCCGCGACGCGCAAGCCAATAACATCGGCATTGGCCGGCGATTGAGATACTCACTTAAGATCGAGCTGGTTCTCGATTAAAGCGGCGATGCTTGTTCGAACCCGGTCCTTTTGGAACATCACGAAATAATAGAAGTAATAGCAGGCCAGCATTCCAGGCTGCTGATTTGCCTCCATGGTGCTGGAGACGAATTCCGTGGCGAGGCTGTCGACCAATCCCTTATCGTTGAACATGGAACGCAACACACCAACGCGCAGAGGGTAGCGCGCCGCGAGGATTTCCACGGCAGGGCTCACTTGCTGAATGATCGCGACGTCCGTCGCATCGCAAATGCCGATGCCGTTCCGCACCGGATAGAGCAATGTGGCCAGTGCGATGACCGCTGCGGTGGTCCCGCCCCAGCGGAGGCCACCCTTCTCCTTTGTGCGTGCCGGCGCCGCACGCGAAGCAGCGGGCGCGACGGCGATCGGCGTGATTTTCACCGGCTCGCGCCGCGGCATGTCGCTCGCGTTGGCCAGCGCCGGTCGGGGAGCATTCCCCTGCGGGGAAATGTTCTGCGGCGGCCGGCCTTCTGCGGAGGGTTTTCCGATCGGCTTGCCGCACGCGCCGCAGTAGGACGCCTCACCGGGATTGGCCGTGCCGCAATAGTTGCAGAACATTGTCCCTCATCTGTCCGGAACCGGCGAGGGCGCCGCTCCAAGGGCAATCTAGATGAGCTCCGAAATTCGGTGCAGCTTGATTTGCCCGCCGTCCTCTTCCGTGAAGTCCGCGACGGCCAGCCATTGCCCATCCGGGGTAAAGGCCAAGGCGCTACAGGCCTCGGACACCGCTATCGTGGCCTCGGGCCGGCCGCTCAAGAGATTCCACAGCGTCACACTGCCCCGACGTTCTGGGGCGTCCGAAAAGTTGGATACGGCCAGGCGAGTCCCGTCCTTGCTGAGTGCGCCACATTGGAGCCCTTGAGCAACGCCGCCTTGCTTCGGCGGGTCCGCCAGACAGGCTTTTTCTCTTCCGCCCGCGACGTCCCAGAGTCTTATCTTGCCGTTGCCCCGCGCCTCCACAATGGACTGCCCGTCCGGCGTGAAACCCACAAACGTGGTTCTGAACCTCTCTATCGATCCGAACGACACGAACTTTCGAATCTCCTTTCCCGCGGCAACATCCCAAAGGCTTGGGTGCAGATCGCCTATGGCGATCGATCGCCCGTCCGGACTAAAGGCAAGCGAAAACGCCTCGACCTTGGGCTCCAACCAACCGGGTTTGAGGCTCTTGATGATGCGGCCGCTGCTGACGTCCCACAGATGGACACCGGCACCCCCTGAGGCGAGCAAGAGCCCATCGGAGCTGAACCGCACGCAAGAGACCTGGCCTTGGTGGCCGGCCAGGGCCTGCACCTTATCGGGTCTGGCAGAATCCCAGAGCGATAAGGAGTTCGTCCCCTTGTCGTCGGCGGCCAGAGCCAGCCGGCGCCCGTCAGGACTGAAGTCGGCCGACCGGAAGGGCAACGTTCCGGGGAAGCGGCGCAATTCACGGCCTTCGACGGTATCCCATAACAGGGCGGTGGAATTGGAATCGCCGGACGCCATCAAGCCGCCATCGGGGCTGAACGCGATCGCCCAGATCACGCCGTTGTTGCCGGCGAACTTGAGA
>DATBMX010000479.1:0-3858 GCA_036554625.1 Aestuariivirgaceae bacterium | reverse complement strand
GTGATCAACCTCGTCGCAGCGGCGCTGTCGGGAATTCTCATTCCTCTCGCGCTGGATCAGCTGGAGATCGATCCGGCAATTGCTTCCGGCGTGTTCGTCACCACCGTGACCGACGTCGTGGGCTTCTTCGCGTTTCTCGGTCTGGCGGCACTGTGGCTCATGTGAAGCTTTCCAATCGCATTGACATCCCGCCCGATATCTCGACAAATAAGTCCAAAGAAAAAATCAAGAAAAGCGAGGCGTGGCACCTCAATCCTCGCTAGGGAGAGATCCAATGCCAAGCCGCAATAATTTTCCCAAACTGCACAACGCCATGTGGCCGGGCCTTGTCGGCAAGGGGCCTGACTCCGAACCGCCTATCGATCTCGACACGATGCTTGAACTTACCTCGCAGGCCGAGGTGGACGGCGTGAAGTTCGAGGGCGTCGACCTGTTCCTCGCCAATCCTCACACGAGCATCGATTCAAGCCGCGATGACATTAAACGCCTGGGCGACAAGATTGGCGCGCGCAACCTTGAGGTGGGCTCCGTCGTGGCGCCGGTTTGGCCGCCCGTCGGCGGAGGCTCGGCCATGGGCAGCGACGAGGAGCGCCAGCGCTTCATCGCCATGGTGGAAAAGGCCTGCCGCATTGCCGCGCAGCTGCGCGAGCTAGGCGTTCGGCTGAATGGCGTGGTCCGGATAGACTCGGCTACAGGCGTCGAGGCGTGGGCTGCCGATCCCATCAGCAACACCAAGCGCATCGCAGAGACATTTTCGGAAGCTTGCGACGTGGCAGAGGACCATGGCGAAAGGCTGGCCGCGGAGGGCGAAATCTGCTGGGGCGGCATGCACAGCTGGAAGGAAATGCTCAAGCTGCTCGAAGAAGTCGGCCGCCCCGACACTCTCGGCTTCCAGGCCGACATGGCGCACACGCTCCTCTATACGCTGGGCTATAACGCGCCGGAGCACCGCATACTGCCGAAGAAATTCGACTGGCAGGAGAAGGAGGTGCTCCACGAGGCGCTGAGGACCATGACACGCGCCCTGCGTCCCTGGACCATCGATTTCCACATCGCCCAGAACGACGCCACCGTCAAAGGCATGGGCTCGCATGACAAGACAGGCCGTCATTGCCTGGCCACGGATGCGGCGGGCAAGCTCGATATCCCTCATGACGCCGGCTACTGGCTGCGGGACGAGAAGGGCAACGTCACCCGCGCAATGCGCCATATTTGCTGGGACGGCTGCATGTTTCCCAATGAGGTGATGATGAAGCCCCAGACATGGAACGACATACTGGCCACCATGATAAAGGTTCGCGACGCCCACGGCTGGCAGGCGTGACCATGTTCACAAGAACAGGCGAGACGGCATGAGCCCGAGGCAGAAAATCAGGGTGGGGCTGGTCGGCTACGGTTTCATGGGGCGAACCCATTCGAACGCCTTCGCCAAGGTCAACCAGTTCTTCGAACTCAAGCATCAGCCTGTGCTGGCCGCCGTCTGTGCGCGCGACAAGGACAAGGTGAGTGCATTCGCCGCGCAATGGGGTTTCGAATCGGCGGAAACCGATTGGCGCAAGCTCATTGACCGCAGCGACATCGATCTCATCGATATCGCCAGCCCCAACGACACGCATAAGGACATCGCCATCGCGGCTGCGCGGGCCGGCAAGATGGTGATGTGCGAGAAGCCCTTGGGCCGCAACAGCGGTGAATCGAAGGAGATGGTGAAGGCGGTGGAGACTGCCGGCGCGCCAAACATGGTATGGTATAATTATCGCCGCGTCCCTGCCGTCACTCTCGCCAAGCACCTCGTGGACGAGGGGCGCCTGGGACGGGTTTTCCATTACCGCGCCAAATTTCTCCAGGACTGGACGATTTCCAAGGATCTTCCGCAAGGCGGCGCTGCGCTGTGGCGGCTCGATGTCGGTGTTGCCGGCAGCGGCGTGATGGGCGATCTCCTCGCCCACTGCATAGACACGGCCATTTGGCTCAACGGCCGTATCGACAGCGTCTCCGGCATGACCGAAACCTTCATCAAGGAGCGCCACCACAACCTTACCGGCAAGGTGGAGAAGGTGGGAATTGACGATGCCAGCGCGTTCCTCGCCCGTTTCAAGAATGGTGCGCTCGCGACCTTCGAGGCTACTCGCTATGCCCGCGGGCACAAGGCGCTCTATACGCTTGAGATCAACGGCGAGCACGCGTCGATCTTCTGGGATCTCCATGATCTGCACCGTCTGCAATATTTCGATCACCGCGACGAGGGCAAATTGCGCGGCTGGCGCTCGCTGCACATTACCGACAGCGAGCACCCCTACATGAAACATTGGTGGGTGCCGGGCCTGCAGATCGGCTATGAGCACACCTTCGTCCACCAGGTGGCGGACTTCCTCGACGGCCTCGCCTCTTCCAAGCCCGCTTCGCCGACCTTCCGCGATGCGCTTGCGACGGATCTTGTTACCGATGCGGTGCTGCGTTCGGCAAAATCGAGGCGCTGGGAGAGCGTCGAGTCATGACGAGAAAACGCGTTCCTCGATTGACATTGCAGGTTGTAACGCAGTGCTGAACCACTCTATTATTCCCATGGCCGATCATGTTGATGCGGGGTGTGTGGAGCGGTTGCATGGCTGACAAGCGAAAATTCGCGCTTCGCCTGCAGGGCGTGACCAAGACCTATGGCCCGGTGGCAGCCATCCGTTCCCTGACTTTCGACGTGGAGGAGGGCCGCTTCTTCGTTCTCTTCGGTCCGAGTTCTGTCGGCAAGACGACGACGCTCAGGACCATCGCGGGGCTGGTCAAGCCGGAGGCTGGACGAGTCGAGATCGGCGGCGCCGAAATGACCCATGCCCCGATTGCCGGGCGCGGCATTTCGATGGTGTTCCAGTCCTTTGCGCTTTATCCGCATCTCAGCGTGTATGACAATTTCGCCTATCCCTTGCGCGAGGCCGGCGCATCTCGCGCGGAGATCGACAGGCGCGTGAATGAAACCGCCGAAATGCTAAAGCTCACTCATCGCCTGAGGAGCAAGCCCAGTACGCTTTCGGGCGGCGAGCAGCAGCGCGTCGCGCTCGGCCGTTCACTCATTCGACGGCCGCGCATCCTTCTGCTCGACGAGCCGTTGACAAACCTCGACGCAAAGCTGCGCCATGACATGCGCGCGGAATTGAAGCGTCTGCACCGGCAGTTCGGCATGACCATCATCTATGCGACGCCCGACGAGCTCGAAGCCCTCTCCATGGGCGAGCAGATCGCCGTCATGCGCGATGGTTCGGTCGTGCAGCAGGGCACGCCGGAAGAGCTTTATGAAGCGCCGGCGGATCTCTACGTCGCCGCAAAAATCGGCTCACCGCATATGAACCTGATCGACGTCTCGATCGACAGCAGTGCCAATGCTCTCGACACGCCCTTCGGCCGGCTGCCGATCCCGCATGCCAACAAGATCATGGACGGCGATCGCCTGATCATGGGAATACGCCCAGCCGACCTTCGCATCGCCGAGCCACACGCCGCTCAGGCGCGGCCTGCGGTGCAGCTGATCGAACCGCTGGGCGATGTGACGGTGGTGTCACTTGCCTCGTCGGGTCAGAATTATCGTATTTTGCTGCACGAGGCGCAGGCGAGCGACATCAAGCTTGGTGACGCCCTGCCGGTGGCGCTCGATCCTGTCAGGATTCATCTGTTCCGTGGTCACGACGGCTCGGCCATTCGCTGAGATTCGTGACGCTGTACGAGTGCTAACAATGGGAGGAGTGAAAATGTCGTGGCACTTTAGATTGACGGCCTTCGCCAGCGCAGCGACGGTCGCAGGGTTCATGGCCTTGGGCGCTGTCGGCGCTGCATCGGCGGAAGAGGTCGTTCTGAAAATGGCCGTTCCGG
>DATBMX010000433.1:0-17519 GCA_036554625.1 Aestuariivirgaceae bacterium | reverse complement strand
GAGCAATTTGTAGACGCGCATGTGCCGCTCCGCCACGAGAGCGTCGAGCACACCCGTTATGCCATGACGATTGCACAATGACTGCGCGTGACGCACGCCTTGGGCATATTCCTCGTCCGTGAGCTTGGGCATTCTCTCACGCACCCAGCCAATGGCATCCTCATAGACAAGGCCTTGCAGGCTCCCGTCCTTCTCGCGCACGAAATAGCCATTCTCGGGATCCGGCGACTGCGCGCCGAGCCCCAGCATCTCGAGACCTCTGCTGTTGAGCGCCGCGCTATGACCGTCGGAGGCATAGATGAAGATTGGCCGATCGATCGACACCTTGTCGAGCACATGGCGGCTGAGATTATGCTCACCGAAAACGCCGGAGTACCATCCCACGCCTCTGATCCATTCGCTCTTTCTCTTTTTTCCCGATGCGGCAAGGCGCTGCTGCAGCTCCTCCACCGTCCGCGCCCCTTCGAGATCGGCGAACAGCGCGCGATCCGCGCCGCTGTCCTGCAGATGCAGATGCGTGTCTTGAAACCCCGGCAACACGAGCCGGCCTTGCGCGTCGATGACGCGAGCGCCCGGTGCCGCCAGTGCGCGCATGTCCTCATCGCTCCCGACCGCCAGAATGCGCTCGCCCGCCATGGCCAGGGCTATCGCCCGCGGATGGAGGCCGTCCATGGTGCGGATGTCGCCGTTGATGACGATCGTGTCGGCCGTTCTGTCCATTGCCCCTCGATTCCCCGCACGAAGCCCGGGCGGGCTACTCGCCTCGCCTGCGCTAAACTATGAAAGTTGCATGAAGCGGAAGCAATTCACGCCCGCGCCTGGCGCATCTCCGCCGCCGTCGCCATGACGGCGCGCACGATCTTGTCGTAGCCGGTGCAGCGGCACAGATTGCCGGCAAGCCAGAAGCGCACTTCCTTTTCGCTCGGATCAGGATTGCGCTCGAGCAGCGCCTTCGCCGCCATCAGAAAGCCCGGCGTGCAGATGCCGCATTGAAGAGCTGCATGCTCGATGAAATTGCGCTGCAGCGGGTGGAGCTGCGCGCCATTTGCCATGCCCTCGATGGTATCGAGCTTCTTGCCGTCGAGCTCCGCCCCGAGCATGAGGCAGGAGCATATGAGGCGCCCGTCGACGATGACGCTGCAGGCGCCGCAGTCACCCGTTCCGCAACCCTCCTTGGCGCCGGTGAGGCCGAGCCGGTTGCGAAGCACGTCGAGCAGCGTCTCTTCGGCGTCGCAAAGATATTCGACGGAATCACCATTGATTGTGGTCGAAACCCTCACCTGACTCATGCTGCCCTCCCGGCACGCTCGTACGCGATCTTGGCGGCGCGCCGCGCAAGAACGCCGGCGACCTTGATTCTGAAATGCTTGGTTCCCCGCTTGTCGTCGATGGGCCGACACGCCCGCGAGGCTGCGGCGGCGAGCGCCTCGAGCGCCCTGTCGTCAACCGCCGTGCCGATGATCGCCCGCGCCGCCTCCTCGACGAGAAGAACGCGCTCAGCCACCGCGCCCAGCGACACACGCGCCTTCGTGCACTTGCCGGAAGGATCAAGGGTCAGGCTGACGCCTGCGCCCACCACCGCAATGTCCATCTCGCTGCGCGGAATGAAACGCAAATAGGCATCGCCGGACTTGGGCGGCCGCGCCGGCAGGTTGACCGATTCAACGAGCTCTCCCTTGGCAAGGCTTGTCTTGCCGGGCCCCGTTGCGACATCCTCCACCGGAACCGTCCGCCGCCCCTTAGGGCCGACGATCGTGACGGTGGCTCCTGCGGCGATCATGGCTGGAACGCTGTCGGCAGCGGGCGAGGCGTTGCACAAATTGCCGACCATGGTGGCGCGTCCCTGAATCTGCTTGGAGCCGATGAGCTCGACGGCCTCCACCACACCCGGCCACATCCGGCGCACTGCTTCATGCTCGCCGAGCTTTGCTGCGGAGACTGCAGCCCCAATGCGCAAGCCGCCATTTTCGGATGTGACAGTGTTGAACCTGTCGATGCCTTTGACGTCGATGATCAGATCGGGCTCGATGGACCCCGATTTGAGGCGCACCAGGAGATCGGTGCCGCCGGCGAGCACGAAGGCCTGTCCCCGCTCTCCCGCCAAGAGCCCGACTGCGGATTCAACCGTATTTGGAGATTCGTAACGCATGAAATGCCTGTTGGATTAGGATCGAACGCCTCACCCGGCCCATGGCAAGCACGGGGAACGAGGCGCTTCGGCATTGCACCACATTAACGACTGTGATTGCAACACCCGCAAATCGACGCAGCGGAACCTCGGCTGGCAGCAAGCGTTTAAAGGCGAAAGGAGTCTTTCGCCATGCGCCCCCTTCTGCTTTGGCTGATCGGCATACCTATTCCGTTGATTATCATCCTCTGGCTGTTCGGAGCCTTCTAGGTCTAGAGAATCGAGCAGCACCTTCGGGCGTGAGGCGGGTCTATAGTCTCATCCTCTTCCTGGTGAACCGGCGGAATCAAGCGCTGCTCTCCCGATTCATCCCCTATCGGCCGATCTGAGGATGGCGAGCGGGGTGACGATGCGTCTTGCCCTTGCTCGTCCTCTTGCTGATCGATTGGCGTAACGGAGTCGTCGTCATCGAAGTTCATAAGCAGATCGACTGGTTCGGATGCCCTGGCCATCGCTGTCGAAGGCTTGCGTTTGATCTTGATCGGGAAAGGTGAGCTGGCTGACGAGGCCGCCCTCGGGCCAACTGCGCGCCGTCGTGCGGTAGATATCCTCGCTTTCCGTCTGACGATGCTCACTCAAGAGTTCGGTGCGGCCGAGATCGTCATATTGATAAAGGCTCTCATTAATGGGATCGCCCGCTCCGCGCCCGGGACAGTTGGCGGGCTGGTCGGCAATGGCCGTCGTGTAGTAGCGGCGCTCGACGATCATGCCGCGGCGCTCGTCATAGGCTGCAAGGCTGCCCGTGACAGGGTTGACGTCATAGGCGAAGGTGAAAACGGGACAGCTGTTGTCGCCCGTCAGCTGCTGGTCAAGATCGGCCTGCCTGGCCCACTGCGCGTAGTCTTCGAACGCACTTTTCGCCACATTGAGGAGAACGCCTACTTCCGCAACCCTGCCCCAAGCGTCGTATTTGACATAACGGAAGCCCTGGCTCGTCTTGCTGCTCAGATCGGCGTTGGCCCGGAAGAAGCGCACGCGGCCCAAGTCGTCGCGGAACATATGAGCGCTCCCCGCCAGATTGGGATCATAGTCAAAGGTCCATTGGCCGAGCACGTCGCTTAGCGCCTCGGTGCGGCTGAAGCCGCTCTGGCCTGCGATGTCGCCGGCAAAATAGTTGCCAAGCAACCGCTGGCGAATCGCCGTTATCGGCCCGGACACGCCTTGGGGCGGGGTGAGCGAGGGTGGAAGATTGCTGTTGAAGCTTGCCATCCTTCCCGACCACAGGGCATCTGTGTTCTGAGAGCCTGCTGCCTGCCAGGCCTGACGCGAAAGCGCGCTCACGCCCCGCGTATCCATGATCTCCTGAGCAAAGGTGGTGAGCTCGCCACCGAAGCCTGCAGACGTACTGGTCGTCGTGAAGGCACTCTCGAGCCCACCTGCATCAATACCGCTGGACGAGCCGATCCCGGCATCGCTCCAGTCCTGATAGTCGCTGTCGACGGCGCGGCTCTGTGGCGCTCCCAGCCCCAGCGCATAGCCTGGGCGAGCCGTCTGCTTCAGCCTGCCGGCTGGCTCCTGATAGCGCGTGCGATAACCGAAGGCATAGGCGGGATCCTCCGCATACTGAACGCGTCCCGCACCGGCGCCGCTGGCATAGAACGCATGGAGATCGCCACTGACCTCCGTCTCGATTCGCCCATTGGCCCAGTCGAAGGCGGGCAGGAAGGATGGGCGATAGCCGAGCGCTTGCACATCGCTCCTGGAAGAGTCGGCAGAATAATACATGGACAGCGTGTCGACCGCGGCCCGCCCCCAGCCGTCGTATAGGGTCCCATCGGTCACATCCACCAAAGCGGCGCTGTTGTCCGCGCCCGCTGCCTGGGCCAAAAGCGGGCTTCTCTGAGCAAGGGCCAAACAAAGGCTGGCGGCCAAGACCGCGTATAAGGCAAGTCCAGCGAGGGGCACGAGGAATGTCTCAACGGCGAGGTTGTTCTGAAAGAATAATACTCGTTCAGATTGCGGTGATTCTGGGCATTAGGCCAGCCATTTCTCATAATCCGAGACCAGGAGATGGAGAGGCGCCTCATCTTCCTCGATTTGCGCAAAACGACCCACGGAATCGCGAAACAGGTTGTCGGTGAGGTCGTCATTGACCGTTGACACCTCGCCCACCAGCACGTCCCCGCCTTCGCCCCAGAAGGCGTGCCACACGCCCGGAAGCAGCGTGACGCTCTCACCGGGCGCGAGGGCAAGACGCCCCCCTGCCGGAAGCCGGCGCAAAGCGCCGTCGCTCGGCACTTCCACTTCCGCCTCGCGGTCGATCTGGCCCTTGCCGTCCGGCATGTAGAGTTCCAGCACCAGCTTTGCCCCGCCGCGATTGATGATGTCTTCCGCCTTCACCCAATGCCGGTGCATGGGCGAGAGCTGATCGCGTCTGGAGATCATGATCTTCTCGGCATAGAGCATGCCGCTCCCGCTCTTGAGGTCTTCTCGCCTGCCGTTGCGCACCGTGAACAGGAAAAGCCCGAGCTCGTCGAATTTTCCCTGACCGTAATCCGTGATGTCCCAGCCCAGCCGCGCAGAAATAATGCCCTGCGGCCTGCGCGCCTGCATCTCCCGGGGCGACCAGTAGGCGAAGGGCGGCAGCAGGTAGCCGAAGGAACGGATAAAACGGTCGCTCTCGCCTATGATCCGGTTGATCTCCGAACGCTTCACAGCTCTTTCTCCCCTAACCGATCCGCTCGCCGCTGGACTTATCGAAGAACACGGCCTTGTCGAGATTGAACACGAGCCTTGCCCTCTGGCCGGCCCGCACGCTGGCATTGGCTCTCAGCCGCGCGATGATCTGCTTGCCGCCGAGACGCGTCACCGCGAATGTGTCGGAGCCTGCCGGCTCCACCACCTCGATCAGGCAGTCGCCTTCGAAGACCTCGCCGGCATTGCGGTCGGCGCCGTCGGCATCGGTCAGGGCTTCGGGCCTGATGCCGAAGATGATTTCCTCGCCATTCAGGGGCGCAAGCCTGTTCTGCGGCCGCCGCAGCGCGACACGCAAAGGCTCTGCGTCGCTGCGTTCGATCGACACGGCGAGAAGCCCGTTCGCATTCTCAAGCCGCGCGGGTATGAGATTCATGGCGGGCGAACCCATGAAATCGGCGACGAACATATTCGCCGGTCTATTGTAGATCTCATGCGGCGCACCGAACTGCTGCAGAACGCCATCCTTGAGAACGGCGATCTCAGAGGCGAGCGTCATTGCTTCGATCTGGTCATGCGTCACATAGATGATCGTCGTTCCCATGCGCTGATGCAGCCGCTTGATTTCAGTCCGCATATCCACCCTCAGCTTGGCGTCGAGGTTGGAAAGCGGCTCATCGAACAGGAACACTTGCGGATTGCGCACCAGTGCCCGCCCCATGGCGACGCGTTGGCGCTGCCCGCCGGACAATTGGCTCGGCCGGCGCTTGAGCAGATGCGAGATTTGCAGAATCTCGGCGACCTTGGCTACCGCCGCCTTTCGCTCTTCTCTCGGCACGTTACGCATCTCCATGCCGAAGGCGATGTTCTGCTCCACCGTCATGTTGGGATAGAGCGCATAGGATTGGAACACCATGGCGATGTCGCGCCGGCTGGGATGAAGCTCGTTGATGCGTTTCCCTTCAATGCGGATCTCGCCTTGACTGATCGTTTCGAGCCCGGCGACGGTGTTGAGCAAGGTCGACTTGCCGCAACCCGATGGTCCGACGAGAACGAGGAAATCGCCCTTTTCGACCTTGAGGTTGATGTCCTTCAGCACCTCGACCTGACCGAAGCGCTTCCATAGATGCTCGATTTCGATGAACGCCATGCTTCAGCCCTTGACAGCACCGGCCATCAGCCCGCGGACGAAGTAACGCCCCGAGACGATGTAGACGATGAGCGTCGGCAATGCCGCCAATATGGCGCCGGCGAAATGCACATTGTATTCCTTCACCCCCGTCGATGAGCTGACCAGATTGTTGAGGGCCACGGTCATGGGCAAAGAATCAGCGTCGCTGAAGGAGACCCCGAACAGAAAATCATTCCAGATGTTGGTGAATTGCCAGATCACGGTGACGACGAAGATCGGCCCCGAGCTGGGAAGCAGGATGCGGTAGAAAATCTGCCAGAAATTCGCGCCGTCGATCATGGCGGCGCGCACGAGCTCGGTTGGAAATGCTTCGTAGTAGTTGCGAAAGAACAGCGTCGTGAAGCCGAGCCCATAGACGACATGCACGAGAACGAGTCCGTAGGTCGTCCCGGCAAGCCCGAGCAGGCCCAGGACTCTCGCCATTGGGATGAGTACGATTTGGAACGGTATGAAGCAGGCGAACAGCATGAGGCCGAAGATCAGCCGGTCGCCCTTGAAGCGCCATTTGGTCAGCACGTAGCCGTTGATCGCGCCAAGGAAGGTCGAGATCAGGACCGCCGGCACGACCATCATGATGGAGTTGATGAAATAGGGCCTAAGACCGGTCGGCTGCACGCCGATCTGCGCCGTGCTCCATGCACTCTGCCAGGGATAGAGGGTGAAGATGTCGGGCAGCGCCAGCATGTCGCCGCGCCTGATCTCATCGAGCGGCTTAATCGAATTCACCACCATCACATAGAGCGGCAGCAGGTAGAACAGGGCGAAGAGGACCAGCGCCGCATGGATCGCAAGCCGGGCATAGTCGACAGATCTTGCTTCTGTTTCGAGGGGTAGCGCCGTCATGCGCGTCGCCCTCCCCTCAGCTCCGAATAGAGATAAGGGACGATGATCGAGGCAATCATCATCAGCATCACCGTCGCTGCAGCTGCGCCTATGCCCATGGAGTTGCGCGTAAAGGTGTAGGAGTACATGAAGGTCGCCGGCAGCTCTGTCGCTTGTCCCGGGCCGCCATTGGTCAGCGCCACGACGAGATCGTAGGACTTGATGGCAAGATGGGCGAGCACGACGAAAGCCGACAGGAAGATCGGGCGCAGCATGGGAATCACGATGCGCTGGTAGAGCTTGACGTTCGATGCGCCGTCGATCTGGGCGGCGCGCATGATCTCGTTGTCGACGCCGCGAAGCCCGGCGAGGAACATTGCCATCACGAAGCCGGACGATTGCCAGACTGCAGCCAGGACCACCGTGTAGATCGCCATGCTGCGGTCCTTGATCCAGTTGAAGCGGAAGCTTTCGAAGCCCCAGTTCTGCACGACCTGTTCGAGACCGATGCCGGGATCGAGAAACCACTTCCATGCCGTTCCTGTCACGATGAAGGAAAGCGCCATGGGATAAAGATAGATCGGCCTGAGCACGCCCTCGGCCCTGATCTTCTGGTCGAGCAGAATTGCGAGCAGCAGGCCGAGCACCGTGCAGATGATGATATAGAGCGAGCCGAAGATCGCCAGATTTCCCGCGGCCCGCCACCAATGCGGCAGTTTCCAGAGCCGCTCGTAATTCAAGCTTCCGACAAAGCCGAAGCTGGGCAGCATCTTGGAATCGGTGAAAGACAGGTAGGCGGTGAAAAGGATGAAGCCATAGACGAACAGCAGCACCACCGCGAAACTGGGTGCCAGCACGAGCCGTGGCAGCAATGCCTGCAATTGTGCGCGTGCGGTGCTCACCGCCAACGGGACTTCTCCGGCAATGAGGGCTTCGAGGTTCACGCCCCGAAGCCCTCGATTTCGTACTACTTGGCGGCCTCGATGGCGGCTACCAGCTCCTTCACGGCAGCATCGGAATCAAGCTCGCCGTTGAAGTGGCGTGTCACCACATCATAAAGCGCGTTCTTCACTGCCGCCGGCGCCGCATGGCCATGCGCCATCGAGCCAAAGAGCGTGCCCTTCTCACTTGCTTCGGCAAGATCCTTCATCCCTTTCTTGCCGCATTCGTCAAAAGCGTCGTTCCGCACGTCGGTGCGCGCCGGCACCGAGCCCTTGACCACGTTGAATGCCGACTGGAATTCCGGATCCTCGATGGCCGAAGCCATCTTCAGCTGCGCATCCTTTTGCTCCTCGCCAACCTTGAACATCATGAACTGGTCGGAATTGAAGGTGACGGAGCCCTGCGTGCCAGGGAAGCGGACGCAGACGAAATCCGTGCCGGGCTTCTTGCCCGCCTTGACGAACTCACCCTTGGCCCAGTCTCCCATGATCTGCATGCCGGCCTTGCCTTCGATCACCATGGATGAGGCCAGATTCCAGTCGCGGCCCGAGAAATTCTCGTCCACATAGGTGCGAAGCTTGGCCATGCGGTCGAAAGCCTCCTTCATCTTTTCCGAACCCAGCGCGGCAGGATCGAGATCGATCATCGCCGCCTTGTAGAAATCCGTTCCGAGCGAAAGAACAACGCCGTCAAAGATCGTTGCGTCCTGCCAGGCCTGGCCGCCATGGCCCAGCGGCGAAATACCGTTGGCTTTCATCTTGTCGAGCACGGCGATGAGCTCCTCCCACGTCTCCGGCGCCTTGCCGCCGGCGGCGTCGAGCGCGGCCTTGCTGATCCACAGCCAGTTCGTCGAATGAACGTTCACTGGAGCGGCGATCCATTTGCCGTCATATTTGGAGAAGTTCTGCAGAGCTGCCGGAATGACCTTGTCCCAGCCTTCCTGCGTAGCCACTGCGGTCAAATCGCCAACCGCGCCCTGCTTTGCCCAGTCGGTGATGTCGAAGCCGAGCGCCTGCACGGCGGTGGGCGGATTGCCAGCGGTGACGCGCGCTCTAAGCGCCGTCATCGCCTGTTCGCCGCCGCCGCCCGCAACCGGCATGTCCTTCCAGGTGACGCCCTGGGCCTCGAGATTCTTCTTTAGAACATCAAGCGCGGCCGCCTCGCCTCCCGAGGTCCACCAATGCAGCACTTCGACTTCCGCTGCCTCGGCGTTCTCCACCGCAAACAAGATCATCGCGGCGCTTGCCGTCAGCTTGAGAATACTTTGAAATGACATAGAATCCTCCCTTGACGCATGGCTGCAACTTTGGGGCAGCCCGTTGCGTCAACAGACGATATAGCCCAAGGGCTGTCAAGCTCACCATGTGAGGAACTCATGGATCCGTCAGTCAAGGAGTCGATCGCCAAGAACAAGCGTGCGCTCGGCGCAGGCTCGCCCACGCTCAAGGACGCGTTTCGCCGCATCGAGGATCGCATCAGGCGCGAGGTCGAGCTCATACGGAAGGAGCAGGCGTCCGGCCGCTCGCCCCTGCCCGAGATCGAGTTTCAGGCGGTGAAGGACGGCAAGGTTTCCGAGGCCGCGAAGAATGAGATCAGGAGGCGCGGGTTCGCCGTGATCCGCGGCGTATTTCCCCATTCCCTCGCGGAGGAATGGAATGGCGAGCTCGGAGGCTATATCGACGAGAACAATTACTACGAGAAGGCGCAGAAGAAAGGCAATCTCGACCAGTATTTCAGCCAGCTCGATGCGGCGAGACCGCAGATCTTCGGCATCTACTGGTCGAAACCTCAGGTGAAAGCGCGTCAGGCGGAAGCGATGGCGATCGCCAAGCGTTTCATGAACCGCCTGTGGGACGTAAGCGGTCCAGACGGCCAGGAATTCGATCCCGACAACGACTACACCTATGCCGATCGCACCCGCCGCCGGAGGCCTGGCGACAAGACCTTGGGCCTTTCGCCGCATATGGATTCAGGTTCGTTCGAGCGCTGGACCGATCCCGCATTTCAGAAGATCTACGCGCCCGTCTTTGCCGGGCGCTGGGAGGATTACGATCCCTGGAAGGCGGCTTACCGCACCAGAACCAAAGAGTATCCTTCGCCCGCCGTCTGCTCGATGTTTCGCACGTTCCAGGGCTGGACTGCGCTCACGCCGCAAGGTCCGCATGATGGCACGCTTCAGGTCGTGCCGATCTCGATCGGCATTGCTTATATGCTTTTGCGCGCGTTGCAGCCCGATGTCGCCGAAGACGATCTCTGCGGCGCGGAGCCTGGCCGTGCGCTCGGCATGAAGCCCGAATGGCACCCGGTCCTTGCCGAAGGGCTCGTTTCAATCCCGCTCATGCAGCCAGGCGACACCGTCTGGTGGCATCCCGACACCGTGCATGCGGTCGAGAACGAACACGCCGGCAAGAACTATTCGAACGTGATCTATATCGGCGCTTCGCCACGCTGCGAGAAGAACCGGGCCTATGCGGTGAAGCAGGCCAAGGCGTTCCTCGAGGGGAAAAGCGCTCCAGACTTCGCCCCGGAAGACTATGAGGTGGATTTCAAGGGGCGCGCCACGATTGACGATCTGACCGACCTCGGACGCTCCCAGATGGCGCTGAACTGAACACCTCAACTCGTCACGCCGGCGGAAGTTGGCGTCCAGCTTTGAGCATCTGCAAAGTGAAGCTGGATTCCGGCCTTCGCCGGAATGACGATTCCCCTGAAGTTCGTTGAAACTCAATAACCCTCCGGCCATTGAAGCAGCCGCATGCGGCGTTGCGCTTCGAAAGCTTCAAAGCTCATGCGCAGCCCGTCTTTTCTAAACCGCGCCGCCTCAACTTCCGCTGCGACGGCCTCGGCCACAAGCCTCTCTTCCCCATCCGCCAGATTGCATGGATCAAGCGAGAAATGGCCCTCGCGCAAGAGATCGTCGCGCACGCGCACGGAAGGGCGCCGGCGCGCCAGCCGCTCTGCGAGTTCCCAGGCGAAGAGTCCTGCTTCTGGCGTGGGCATCACCCGCACGCGGTCGATGGGATTGCCGGTGGCATCCGGTTCTCGCGCAACAGCGAGGCCGCCGATCGAACCGAGCGAGCGAAGCCACAGAACCACGATGTCGAGCTCGCGTCGCCTCGCCTTCTCGTGATTTCTGCGCAACCAGCCTTCAAGCGCGGCGATGACGCCGGCTATTCCCTCCTTGCCTACTTTCATGTGCCGGCCGATGCCGTTATTTTGCAGATAGACGGCCCTGATCAGATCCTTTCTGCCCGCCACGATGCCGGCGGTGAGTCCGCCTAAGAATTTGTGCGCGCTGTAGATGGCGACGTCGGCGCCCGCGGCAATCGGCCCTTTCAGATCATATTCGCTCGCCATGTCGACGATGACGGGTATCGAGCGCGCCTTGCACAGGCCGATGAACCTGGAAAGCGGCAGGCCCGGCTCTTCGACATGGTGCGACACCACGTAGAGCGCTGCCGTCTCCTCGCCGCTCAACGATCCTTCCGCCATCGCGTCGAGGCGCTTCACCCGCGCGCCGGCGAGGCGGATCGCCTGCGTGACCGGCGCGCCATAGTTGATGAGATGTCCCGCCTGAATTGCGACCTCGTGGTTCAATCCCGAACTCTCCGGCAATCGCTCGATGTGGGACAGGTCGGCTCCGGTCATTGCCGCGGCGATCGCGACCGTCATTCCGGAAGCTGCGCTCGATGTCACGCAACCGGCCTCTGCCCCGGTCGCCTGCGCGATGACATTGCAAGCCCTCGCCTGCAGCTCGTCGATGTCGATGAAATGATCGAGGATTTCGAGGCTCATCGCCGCCGCGGCGGGCGCCACCCGCGATGCGCCGAGGTTTGTCATCGTGCCTGACGCATTGATGATGCGCGTGAGCTTGAGCCGATCGATGATGTCCCGTTCCGACAAGCAAACCTGCCTAATGGACCCGCCCCCGCGCATCGACCTTCACCGCGCCAAGCACGCGATCGCCCTCGATGAATACAACTTTGTCGAACAGATTGCTCACAGGACAGACGTGATTGGGCAGGATGCGCACCATTTCGCCGACCTTGGGCCGCCGCTCGGCGACGCTGAGATCGAGGAAGCCATGCTCCTCGTTGACGTCATAGACCGGCGCATCGCCGAGCTCGCGCACAATACCATAACCGGTGAGGCCCAAAAGATCGCTGGTCAGAGCCTTCGATCCCGCGTCGAGAATGGCGCGGTCCTCCGTCGGCCGGCTGACCACCGTGGCGAGGACATGCACCGCGCAATCCTCGAAGCCGCAGGCGCCTCGCACCGCCAGCGACCTGTCGAAATAGATATATGTGCCTGCCCGGTACTCAGTGACCATGCTGAGCCCCTCGTCGCTCCACATGTCAGGTGAGCCGCCGGTTGAAATCGTCCTTGTCGCAAGCCCTGCCATGCCGGCAAGCTCGCGCGCGGCGGCTAGAAAGCTCTGGCTCTCCTTGCGCGTTCCGGACCGCGGATAGGTCATGAGCCCACCATAGGACACGCCCTCCGTGCGGTCGATAATCTGCGCCAACGCCGCGGCAGCTTCAGGCGTCTGCACGCCGTTGCGCCTGGCGCCCGAGTCGCATTCGACGAGCACGGAGATGTCTCGCCCCGCCGCACGCCCGGCCCCTGCCACCTGCCGCACCACCTCGTCATTGTCGGCGACGACCGAAATGTCTGTTCGCTGCGCGAGCTTTGCCAGTCTTTCAAGCTTTCGCCGCCCGACAATATTGAAGGTCAAGAGCATGTCGGAGACGCCGGAAGCGGCCATGGCTTCCGCCTCGCCGAGCTTCTGCACGGTGATGCCCTTGGCTCCCAGCGCCATCTGATACTTGGCAAGGCCCGAGATCTTGTGCGTCTTGATATGCGGCCGATTTGCGATCCCAAGCCGGTCGCAACGTTCCTGCCATTTGCGCAGGTTGCGTTCAACCCTGGCGATGTCGATGACGGGCACCGGCGTCTCGAGCTCCTCGATGCTGTCGCCCGCGGGCTCGAAGGTGAGAAAGGAGTGGATGTCGGCCATGCGTTTCTGCATCCTCCGGCGAAGCTGATAGCCTCTGAGCATTGTCCGCTGCAAGAGAGAAACTCGTTTCAATCTCCCAACTCTCGTCACCCCGTTGGAAGCCGGGGTCCAGCTTCGTGCGTTTGAAAAGTGAAGCCCAATTCCGGCTTTCGCCGGAATGACGATGTGGAAATGTGTCCCCTTACCCCTCCGGCAGCGTCTGCCCGCCATCGACGATGATCGTCGTGCCCGTGATGTAGGATGCCTCCTCGGAGGCGAGGAACAGCACCACATTGGCGATGTCTCGCGGCGTTCCGAGCCGTCCCAGCGGCACGGCCTCCTCCATCGCCTTGATGAAATCGACGCTCCTGTGCTGCTTCACGCCTTCGGTGAGCACATTTCCGGGCTCGACCCCGTTCACTGTGATGCCATAGCTTGCAAATTCGATCGCCGCCGCCTTGATGAAGCCGTTGATGCCCGCCTTGGAGGCGGAGTAATGCCCGTGGCCCGGCGACGTCACCCTCGGGCCGGTGATCGAGGAGGTGAAGATCATCCGCCCGGCAGAGCTCTTGCGGATCTCGGGCAGCGCAGCACGCGCGGCGAGGAAACCGCCCTTGAGATTGACGGCAAGCACGCGATCCCATTCCTCCACCGGGGTGGTTTCGATGAGGTTCCACGGGAAGATGCCGGCGTTCTGCACCAATATATCGAGGCCCCGGAACTGTTCAACCGCAGCCTGGACTGCGCTCTTTGCATCGACTTCCTGCGAGATATCGGCATGAACGAATGCAGCGCGCTCACCCAGCGCCTTGGCCGCCGCCTCGCCTTCGCCCTTCTCCCAGTCGGCGATCATCACGCGCGCTCCCTCCTCGATGAAACGCTCGGCAATTCCTTTGCCAATGCCGCGCGCTGCCCCGATGACGAGCGCGATGCGGTTGTCGAGCCTGCCGCTCATTCCAAACCCTCTGCTGGTGGTCATGAACGCTACCATCCCCGCAAAAATTTCGTCAAACGAATTGGCCATCGCAAGGGGATCGCTTGATTTGCCATCACCGGCCTCGCATAGTTCGAACTGCTTCCGGTAAGGAGCAAACGACAATCATGGGAGGTTTAAGTGAGATCCATCCTTAGATCATTGGCGCTTTCCGCGGCGCTGCTCGCAATGGCGGGCACAGCGCCGGCGCTGGCTGCAGACATCGTCGGGTTGATTACCAAGACGGACAGCAACCCATTCTTCGTCAAGATGAAGGAAGGTGCTCTGGAGAAGGCCAAGCAGCTCGGCATAGAGCTTCAAACCTTCGCCGGAAAATATGATGGCGACAATGAGAGCCAGGTCGCGGCAATCGAAAGCCTCATCTCCGCCGGGGCAAAGGGCTTCGCCATCGTGCCCAGCGACTCCACGGCCATCGTGCCGACGATCCAGAAGGCGCGCGAGGCGGGGCTTTTGGTCATCGTGCTCGATACTCCTCTCGACCCAATAGATGCTGCCGACGCAACCTTCGCGACCGACAATTTCAAGGCGGGCGAACTCATCGGCATGTGGGCCGCCAAGACCCTGGGCGACAAGGCCAAGGACGCGAAGATCGCCTTTCTCGATCTCGCCACCAATCAGCCGACGGTCGACTATCTGCGCGACCAGGGTTTCATGAAGGGGTTCGGCATCGACATCAAGGATCCGAAGAAATATGGCGATGAAGACGACCCGCGCATCTGCGGCCATGAAATGACGGGCGGCAATGAGGAAGGCGGCCGCACGGCGATGGAGAACCTTCTGCAGAAATGCCCGGACGTGACTGTGATGTACACAATCAACGAGCCTGCTGCCGCAGGCGGCTATGAAGCAATCAAGGCGGCGGGCAAGGAGAATGACATTCTCGTCGTCTCGATCGACGGCGGCTGTCCGGGCGTGCAGAACGTGAAGGCCGGGATCATCGGCGCGACCTCGCAGCAATATCCCCACAAGATGGCCTCCATGGCGCTCGAGGCGATCGCCGAATTCGCCAAGAGCGGCAAGAAACCGGAGAAGACGCCTGGCCTCGACTTCTATGACACCGGCGCAACGCTTATCACGGCGAAGCCCGCGGACGCCGTGCCGTCGATCTCTGTTGAGGAAGGCATGAACCTCTGCTGGGGCTGATGGCCAAGGCAAGCGAATGAGCATAGCCTGACACCGCGGAGGAGCAGCCTACATCTGCTGTTCCTCCTTCAGGATCCGCGTAAGGCGCGTGCGAAGAATGACCGAGACCACCGGCAAGCCTCAGGATTTCGAGCAGGCGGCGCAAGCGAGCGGCGACTTTGCCGTTTTCGAGGAGGAGGACGGCAATCGCTTCCTGCGCCGAATCCAGCATTTTCTCCACACCTATCCGACAGTCGTTCCCTTCATCGTGCTGCTCACCGGCGTGATCTTCTTCGCCGCGCTGGTCGGCTCGAAGTTCTTCGCGCCCTTCAACCTGTCGCTCATCCTTCAGCAGGTCACCATCATCGGCATCGTTGGCATAGCCCAAACGCTGGTCGTTCTCACCGCCGGCATCGATCTCTCGGTGGGCGCCATGATGGTCCTTTCCTCCGTGGTCATGGGCAGGCTCGCTGTGATCTCGGGCGTACCAGTGCCCGTCGCTTTCTTCCTCGGGCTCGCCACCGGTTTCGCTTGCGGCCTGATCAACGGCACGCTTGTCGCCTATTTCAAGCTGCCGCCATTCATCGTCACGCTGGGAACCTGGAGCATTTTCGGCGCACTCAATCTCTATTATTCGGGCAGCGAGACCATCCGCCAGCAGGAGATCGCCGCAGTTGCTCCCTTTCTGCAATTCATGGGCACGGCGATCAAGTTCGGTGGGGCGCGGCTTACTTATGGCTCCATCCTGATGGTGATGCTGGCGGTCCTCATCTGGTACATGCTGAACCGCACGGCCTTCGGCCGTCATATCTATGCGACGGGCGATGATCCCGATTCAGCCCGCCTGGCCGGCATCGACACCGACCGCACGCTTCTTGCCGTCTATGCAATTGCCGGGGTTATCTGCTCGATCGCCGCCTGGGCGCTGATCGGGCGCATCGGCGCCGTCAGCGCAACGGCCGGCGGCACCGCCAATCTCGATTCGATCACCGCCGTGGTGATTGGCGGCACGAGTCTCTTCGGCGGGCGGGGCTCGATCGTCGGCACGCTCATGGGGGCGCTCATCGTCGGCGTCTTCCGCAATGGCCTCGCTCTCGCCGGCGTCCAGGTCCTCTGGCAGGAGTTCACCGTCGGCGCGCTGATCATCGTCGCCGTCGCAATCGATCAATGGCTGAGGCGCGTTTCGCAATGACCGAACCCGTTCTCCAGGCGCGCAATCTCGTGAAGCGCTTCGGCCGAGTGACGGCGCTCGATCATTGCGACTTCGATCTTTATCCCGGCGAGATTCTTGGCGTGATCGGCGACAATGGCGCCGGAAAATCGACGCTCATCAAGGCTCTCTCGGGCGCGCTTGTCCCAGACCAGGGCGAGATTGTCCTCAATGGCGAGAAAGTGAATTTCACCTCGCCCATGGATGCGCGCCGCCTCGGCATCGAGACAGTGTATCAGAACCTCGCCCTGTCGCCGGCTCTCTCGCTCAGCGCCAATCTGTTCCTGGGCCGCGAGCTGCGCCGCCCCGGAGCGCTCGGACGATTTTTCCGCCTCTTGAACAGGCGCGAGATGCAAAGGCTTGCACGCAAGCATCTTGCCGACCTCGGGCTGCTCACGATCCAGAACATCAGTCAACCCGTCGAAACCCTTTCCGGCGGCCAGCGCCAGGGCGTGGCGGTGGCGCGTGCCGCAGCCTTCGGCTCCCGCGTCGTCATCATGGACGAGCCCACCGCCGCCCTGGGTGTCAAGGAATCGCGCAAAGTGCTGGAGCTTATCTTGAATCTGAAGCGCCGCAGCCTGCCGATTGTCCTCATCTCGCACAACATGCCGCATGTGTTCGAGGTGGCCGACCGCATCCATATTAACAGGCTGGGTCGGCGCCTCTGCATCGTCGATCCCACGACAACGACCATGTCCGATGCCGTGGCGCTGATGACGGGCGCCAAGAAGCCGCCACCGGAACCGACGGCCCAGTGAACTGACGATGGACGCGAGCTTTTTCGCCTCCGCTACAGCCAGCCCTTGCGGCGGAAGTAGAGCACCGGAACGAGGGCCGAGAGGGCCATAAGGCCAATCGCCAGGGGATAGCCGTAGGTCCAATCGAGTTCCGGCATGTGGCGGAAGTTCATGCCGTAGAGGCTTGCCACCAGCGTGGGGGGCAGGAAGACCACCGCCGCCACGGAAAAGATCTTGATGATGGCGTTCTGCTCGATTGTGATCATGCCGAGGATGGCGTCGAGCAGAAAGTTGATCTTGCCGGAGATGAAGCTTGAATGATCGGTGAGCGATTGGATATCGCGCTGCAACGTCTTGACATGCGCCTTGACCTCGCGCGTCGGCTTTATCGCCGAGGAACTGTCGAGAACAGAGGAGAGAAAGGCGGCGAGACGCAGGAGGCTGACAAGGCTTTCGCGGAGCTTGGAGTTGAAATCGCCTTCCTCGCCGATGCGCTGAAGCAGCTCGCGAAAATCGCGGCGAGCGGGGCGTTTCGATTTCTCCGTATGGAAAACCTCATGCGAGGTCTTGTCTATGATCATGGCAACCGATTCAAGGTGATCGGCAGCTCGATCGACGACGGCTTCAAGCAGATTCATCAGGATGCCGTCGGCTGTGGGCGGACAGTTGCCGGGTTTCTGCGCCC